>CAZOXN010000660.1:0-2103 GCA_964583655.1 uncultured Desulfarculaceae bacterium
CACCTGACCTTCGTGCCCGCCCTCCTGGAGCGGATGAAGGAGCAGGGTTTGGACGATCGTCTGGTTCTCGTCGGTGGGGCCATACCTGTTGAGGACGTGCCCTTTCTCAAGGAAAAGGGGGTCCACGGGGTCTTCAGCGGCGCCGTTCCTGTATTCAGGATAGCGGATTTCATACGGGAGAATCTGCGAAGATAGGGCCGTTCGTCCTTTCGCTGGGGGAGGAGGAGGCGATCCATGTTCGACGAAGAGACCAAGCGTAGATACTCCGAGCTCCGAGAGGCTTGGGAGGAATCCGTCCGACAGAGATATGGGGAGCTTCCGGCCTTCACCACTCACTCCGGTCTGCCCATGAAGACGTTTTACGGGCCAGACGACATCGATGGATCACCCATAGAGGACATCGGTGTCCCGGGCAGACATCCTTTCACCCGCAACATCTACCCCATGCAATATCAGTTCCAGGAGTGGATGACCCAGCAAATCCACGGATATGGCCTTCCGGAGGACACCAGGAAGCGGATGGACTTGCTGGTGGAGGAGGGTATGACTGGCTATTTCGGGATGCCGGTCTTCAACCTCGTCTTCGACCTCCCGAGCCAGGACGGCTTGGACCCGGACGACCCTAAGGCCTACGGGAAGGTCGGGACCTGCGGCATCTCCTTTTGCAACGCCCACGATCTTGAGATCCTGACCAGGGGATTCGACCTGCACAAGACGAACTTCAGCCTCATCACCGGGGACACCTGCGTGGTCCTATTGGCAGCCTACATAGTGGCAGCGGAGAGACAAGGTTTCCATCGCTCCAAGTTGAAGGGCAACTCCATGAACTGGCTGCTAAGGGGGTTCACCTGCGCGAAAGAGACGTTTCCGCCAGCGGCCGGGGCCAAGATCATGGCGAAGCTGGTAAAGTTCTGCACCGAGCAGATGCCCAACTGGAATACCACCAACTTCAACGCCTATCTGGTCCGGGAGGCTGGCGGCAACGCCATCCATGAGTTGGGGTTCACCCTTTGCTGGGCCATCGCCACCATAGATGCCTGCCTGGCAGAGGGCCTGGAAGTGGATGACTTCGTCCCGCGCTTCGGGTTCCAGATCACCGCCTGCATGGACTTCATGGAGGAGATCGCGAAACTCCGGGCGCTGAGACGCCTTTGGGCCAAGATCCTCAAAGGGCGTTACGGGGCAAAGAACCCCAAGTCCATGCAGGCGAGGATGCACGTCCACACTGCCGGGCTCGAGCTGACAGCCCAGCAGCCGTTGAACAACGTCATCCGGGCCACCATCCAGGCACTGATCGCCGTGCTGGCAGGGACCAATTCCCTCAACGTCTGCTGTTACGACGAGGCCATAGGGATCCCCACCGAGGAGGCGCAGACCTTGGCCCTGAGGACCCAGCAGATCATCATGCACGAGACCAATCTGACGGCGGTGACGGATCCCCTCGGGGGGAGCTACTTCCTGGAGGCCCTGACCGACCAGATCGAAAGGGAGACCTCGAGGCTCATAGAGGAGATCGACGCCATGGGTGGGTTCGTCAAGGCCTTGGAGAAAGGATATCCGCAGGCGGTCCTGGCGGACAACGCATATGACAGGTTCGAGCGGATCCGTAAGGGGGAGAGGGTAAAGGTAGGCCTAAACAAGCACGTCACGAAGGAAACTCCTGTGCCGTTTTTCAGACCAGATCCCTATGGGGAGAAGATGGCTGTCGAACGGGTGAGGGAACTTCGGGCCCGGAGGGACAACGCCAGAGTGCGAGAGACGCTGGAGGCGATCCGCCAGGACATCCGCTCGGACGGCCCTCTCATCCCGGCAGTCATAGATGCCGTATCCGCAGACGCCACCTTGGGAGAGATATGGAAGATCTTCAAGGAGGAATACGGATGGCTCTACCTCAAGAATCTCTAGGGACCAAGATCGACTCCCCTGTGGGGGTGAGGCAGGGCGCCACGGCCCGCAGGAGGAGAGTCATAATGGCGAAGGTCGGGTTGGATTCACACGATCTGGGCGTCCGCTACCTGAGCAGAAAGTTGAGCGAGGCAGGCTTCGAGGTGATATTCGTCGAGTTCTACGAGCCCACCGAGCTGGTCAACGCCTGCATCCAGG
>CAZOXN010000661.1:0-2099 GCA_964583655.1 uncultured Desulfarculaceae bacterium
GGTGCACGCTGGAGCGGCCGTGCTGCAAGAAGGTGACGGGCACCCTCTCCACTCGCCACCCCCTTTCCACGGCCAGGACCAGGAGCTCTACGTCGAAGCAGAAGCCCTGGACCCTCAGCCTCGGAAAGAGGTCCAGCGCGGCCTCCCGGCGAAACCCCTTGAACCCGCACTGGGTGTCCGGGAAACCCTTGATCACAAGAATTCGTGTGAGCAGCGAGAATACGCGCTTGGCCGCGCCCCTTCGCCAGGGGTAGCTCGCCTGTGAACGCGACTGGGGCAGGCACCGGTCCCCCACCACAAGATCCGCCTCATGGCGCTGCATCCTGGCGATGCCGTGGTCGATCGCCTCCAGATCGTACGGGAGGTCCGCGTCCATGAAAAAGGCAAAGGCCCCCTTGGCCTCCCTCATCCCGGCGGCCACGGCCGCCCCCTTTCCCTGGTTGCGCATCAGACGGACGGCCCTGACACCATCGCCCCGCTCGCCTCTGGCTGCCTGGATCTGTGCCCACGTGGCGTCGCGGCTTCCGTCATCCACGGCCACGACCTCCCCGTTGATGCCCCTGTGCCGGAAGAAGTCCAGGACAGTCTCGATGTTCGGACGGATCCCCGCCTCCTCGTCGCGGGCTGGGATGACGACGCTCACCAGACATGCACCTTCCAGTGATGTTTCGCGGGACAAGTCAAACCCCAGGCTTCTGTGCCAAACCATCAGCGGCAAGCGACCACCTGGTTCCCAGGCCTCTCCCCTACGGACGACCCGCAACTGACAACGGGCCAAGCCCTCGCCAGCCTACCGGCGCCTCCAACCTTGCCGCCCGAGACAAGTGCCTCCCACTATGATGAATGCCCCCACCCCGGTCACCGACAGGATCATCCCTATCTTCCACCCTCCGGGCTCGAACCTCATGGTCACCAGGTGCGTACCTGCCGGGACCTGAATGGCCCTCTGTATGTAGTTCGCCCTGAGCAGCGGGGCCTCTTTTCCATCGATCCACGCCCTCCACCCGGGATAGGCGACCTCCGTGGTAAGGAGCAGCGCCTCTTTCTCGGATCGAATCACGTAGTGGACGGTGTCCGTGTCCTCCCTCACGAACCAGACCGCGCCCCTGTCCGAGGCCCAATCCGGTCTCCTTGTGTCATCGGGGAGTGAGAAAGTGCCTGTCAGGACGGGACTTGCGGGTGGGTGGTCCGTCATCAGCGCCGCCTGCGCCGGGTCCACATCTCCCCTTTCCAAGGAGGCCAGGATCTCCTCCTCGTTCGGCACCACCCTTGTCTCTTCCACCAGGTAGCCTTTGGGCAAGGGACCTGGGACCTCGATCACTGCCAGGTCCCCTTCGGTGAACGCCGCAGGCAAGGAGGAACGGATGGACCGGGCGTTCCCCACGATGTGTCTGAGCCCCAGGAGGCGGAAAAGCGGGGAGTAGCGCTCGATGGGAATTATTATGGCATTTCGCGCCGGCTGGACCCCTTGGCTTTTCCAGAGCAACTTGGCGTAGGGCGCGTAGATGTCGGCATCGAACCCACCGATCCCCTCTACCCCGTGGAGCATGCCCGCATTGGGCGACCCTTCGAGGAAGAGGACGCGGTAACGTCCCTTGTCCTGTTCCAAAAAGGCGAGAACTCCGTCCCCCAAGCGCAGGGTCCCGGGATCGAAGCTGACCATCAAGGACCTGGCAAAGAGGAAGACCTCCGCGACCCCGAAGGCCACGAGGATCCACAGTGAGGCCCTCTTCTTGGGAACGGCCAAAAGGAGCAACAGGGTGCATCCGAGGATCGCTGCCGCCTTCCCCCAGGCGGCCAGGTAGGCATCTCGGACCCCCGTGACTTCAAAGATGTGCTCCGGTCGGTAGAACTCGGGCCGGAGATAGCTCTCGCCGCTTTCTTTCACGAGATCCGCGAGCCACCCCACTGCCCCGCCCCACCTGTCAGCGGCTATCATCGCAGCGCATACCACCAAGAGCCCGGTCACGCCCGCCAAGCACATGCGCCAGCGCCTCCGTGAACGGCCGTCCCAGGGATGTGCAAGCCCGCGCAGCTCGAAGAGGCGCTGGAGCCCGTACCCGGCCAGGAGCCCCGAGAACAGAAGCACGGGGAAGAGG
>CAZOXN010000662.1:0-2098 GCA_964583655.1 uncultured Desulfarculaceae bacterium
GGTTTGCGAGCCGAGTCGAAATGCACTCACTCCTCAAGCTTCAGGCCACCCCTCATGTCGAGCACCTGCACGGATTCGCGGCCCGTCAGACTATGGCAAAAGGTTCGTCCTCAGTCAGAGTCCCGGTCCCCGAGATCTCGGTTCTGACCATACAGCCCTGGCAAAGAAAGTAATAACGCACCGTATCGTAGGAGAGGTCTATCAGTTTCTCCAGTCTCGCCTTCAGCCTGAGAAACCTCTTTTCCTCCATGTTCGGGCACTCGAAGACCGATTTCTGGACACGCTCGGCCACCGCCTTGAGCTCCTTGACCACTCTGTAACGGACCTTGTCATCCGCTATGTCAAAGCAGATCACGCAGAACATCACCTGCTCCACTCGAACGGGATGTAGCTCTCGGCTTCACCCATGACGACCCTGGCGAACCGTCTGACCTGGAGCTCGACCAAATACCTATAGGTGACCTGATTGCCGCTCTGGGGGTCGTGCAGGCGGCTGTCGAGCTTGCGTTCGAATATCTGTATGAAGCCTTTCATGACCTCCGGTTTCATCTCTACCGGCCGCTTCTCTTTCAGTTCCTCCTCCGTTTCGTACGAAGTGTCAGCGACATGCCGGTAAACGAAGTCGTCCCGGCCGATAACTTTGCGGTTCACCAGCGTTATGACAAGAGTGTCCGTGAAGACCGGCCTGTATTCCTCCATGAGGTCGCACACGAGGGAAGGGCGACCGTACTCTGTCTCGTGAAGGGCCCCCAAGTAAGGATCCAGTCCCACAAGGTTGATCTGGTTCTCCAAGAGATTGGCCAACATGGTGTAGCCAAAGGACAGCAAGGCGTTGACCGGGTCCAGGGGAGGTCTCCGGTTCCGGCCCTTGAACTCCATCCTATCGGCCTTCAGGAGACGACCGAACGCGGAGAAGTAGACCCGCGTGGCTGCCCCCTCCACACCCCGGATGACCTCCATCGGGGGCACCTCTTTCAGTCTCTCCTTGAGGGCGCGGATAGACGTCGCTGCGGAGGCGATGCGCTCGTCCTTCTGCCTGCGATTGTAGCGGAGGAGGAGCAGATACATGTTCTGGAGTTTTCCGGACACGATGGACGCAGCCACGCGGCGAGCGAAATCGGGATCCTGAAGTCTGACGTATTGCGCCTGTCGCAGGTTCACATTCTTTGTGTAGGAGGTCATCAGGCGGCCGCGGAACCTCCCCCTCTGGGTCAGGAAGACCGTGTCCACCCTGTTGCGGATAAGCACGTCCATGACCGGCGGGGTGAGGATCACGTTGCCCATCAGCACGATCTGGTTGAGATCTTCCAGAAGGAGTTCCCTCAGGACCTCCCGGCCGCGACGCACCACCAAGCGGTTTCCGTCCTTGTGGAGCTGGCAGCCTTGTTCCACGATGTAGGCCGTATGCATGATCACCCCTCCCGCATGTCCGTTTCCATGCCGGCTGTGATTCTCCATACCGGCGGAGGCGAGGAATGCCGAGCCCGAGACAGCTCAAGACAGAAAGTTGGCTGGCTCGCAAGACGAGACGGGGAAAACACGGTCTTGTCTGTGGTCCTGCCGAGCCCCTCATCATGCTTCCGGATCGCCGCCATCGACCCAAGCGCGAAGCGGGACCAACCAAGTTGACAACGAAACTAGCTGCCCCTGACCTCGATGTCATCCCCTTTGGACCAGGAAGCCAGGTGGAGAAGGGGCGTCGCGTATTCCTTGCCCACGGTCTCGAATAGGCAGCGGCAACGGGTCTGCTCCAGGTAAAAGAGCCTCCTTCTGATGCTCCTGCAACCCAGAGGCTGCCGCGGCATCCGGGATATGAAATGGGCGGTGATCTGAGGGTCGTAGTCCGCGCAGCGGGATATGACGTGATGGACGAGTCTCGAGCCGCCGGGCAGATGCCCGAGCACCCCCAGTACCACCTTTCTTTCATCGAAGCTCAGGTGTCCGAACTCCCTTGCCTTCCGAATCAGGTAACGGATCATCGCGCACCTCTGAAGGATGATCCCGTAGGCCTCCTTGGCCTGACGGTCGTGACCTGTCTCGGGAGCCTCGGCCGGCTTCGACTTCGGGACTTGGCCTGTGGAAGGCTCGCTGGCACGCA
>CAZOXN010000663.1:0-2095 GCA_964583655.1 uncultured Desulfarculaceae bacterium
AGGTCAGCGTCATGAGCACCCTGGACACGCTTCCGAAATTCCTGCAGAGGAACATGGAGCGTTACGGCGACAGGAAGGTCGCCATGCGTGAAAAGGACCGGGGGATCTGGAGGAAATACACCTGGAGGGAATATCACGAGAAGGTCAGGCACGTGACCCTGGGACTGAAAGGGTTGGGGTTGGCTCAGGGCGACAAGGTGGCCATCTTGGGAGAGACAAAACCTGAGGCCTACTGGGCGGAGTTGGCCTGCCAGGCCGCCGGGGGGGTCAGCGTGGGGATCTTCGCGGATTGCATACCGTCGGAGGTTAAGTACTATCTCACGCATTCGGACGCCGCGTTCGTCTTCGCCCACGACCAGGAGCAAGTGGACAAGGTCCTCCAGATCAAGGAGGAGATACCCCAGGTCAGGAAGGTCATCTACTGGGACCCCAAGGGCCTGTGGGGTTATCGGGACCCGCTCCTGATGCCCCTGCAGGAACTCACAGATCTCGGCAAGAGACACGAGGCCATGAACCCCGGCCTCTTCGATGATGAGGTGCGGAGGGGCAAGGGAGGGGATCCGGCCGTCATCCTGTACACATCAGGCACCACCGGGCTGCCCAAGGGGGCTGTGGTGAGTCACGAGGCTCTCATTCGGCCCGTGGAGGCCTTCGTCCAGATGGAGGGGTATGGAGGGCAGGACCAATACGTCTCTTTCATACCCCTGGCCTGGATAGGGGAGCAGATCCTGGGCGTGGCCAGTTCCCTGGTCTCGGGGGTCGTTGTGAACTTCCCGGAACGGGCCGAGACGGTCCAGGCCAACATACGCGAGATCGGCCCAAGCCTACTCCTGTACGCCCCCAGGCAGTGGGAGAGCGTGAATCGATCGGTCCAGGCGAAGATGATGGACGCCAGCCCGGCCAAACGCCTGGCCTATCGCCTCTTCCTCCCTGTGGGTTACCGTGTGGCCGACTCGGGCCTCCAGAGGAGGACTCCTGGGCCCTTGTGGAGGTTGCTCCATCGGGTGGCTCGCTGGATGCTCTTTCGGCCCCTGAGGGCCAACCTCGGATTGACCAACGTCAGGGTGGCTTACACCGCTGGATCGGCCGTCAGCCCCGAGATCATCCGATTCTTCCAGGTCATAGGGGTCAACGTGAAGCAGCTCTACGGGAGTTCCGAGATGGGCATCATAACAGCCCATCGCGACGACGATATCAGGCCCGAGACCTCAGGCAGGCCCCTGCTGGACACCGCCATAGTCCTCTCCCATGAGGGTGAGATCTTGGTGAGGAGCCAGGGCATGTTCATGGACTATTACAAGAACCCGGAGGCATATGAGGAGAGGTTCCAGGAGGGATGGTTCAGGACAGGGGATTTCGGGCACATAGACGAGGAGGGGCACCTCATCGTCATGGACAGGATGGAAGACCTGAGGGTGCTGTCCGACGGCAGGAGGTTCTCCCCTCAGTACACGGAGGTGAGGCTCAGGTTCAGCCCATATATAAAGGACGTGCTGGCCGTAGGGAATGAGAGCAGGGACTTCGTGGCGGTCCTGGTCAATATAGACCTGGACAACGTGGGCCGCTGGGCCGAGTCCAAGAAGATCCCGTACACGACCTTTCCGGATCTGTCTCAAAAGCCGGAGGTGGTCGCCCTGGTCCGAGAGGAGATCGAGAAGGTCAACCGGACGCTCCCGGAAGGGGCCAGGGTCCGCAAGTTCTTGAACCTCCCCAAGGAGTTCGATCCGGACGAGGCCGAGCTGACCCGCTCCAGGAAGATCCGAAGGGCATTTCTCGAGGAGCGCTATGGGGACCTGATAGAGGCCCTGTACAGCGGGGAGGAGTTGCACGCCATGGAGACCCCGGTCGTGTACCGGGACGGACGCAAGGGGGTCGTCAAGAGCCAGATCCGGATCACCTCTCTGTGAGAAGGGGGGCCCTCTGAGAGGCCCTTTTCCACTCCGGTATGGGGGGAAAGCGTTGCCAAAGTTGCTCCAGTTCCTCGCAAACGGGATAATGGTTGGGGGGGTCTACTCCCTCATCGCCCTCGGGATAGTCCTGATCTATAAGTCCACCCGGGTCTTCAACTTCGCCGTGGGGGAGCTTCTGGCCATAG
>CAZOXN010000664.1:0-2094 GCA_964583655.1 uncultured Desulfarculaceae bacterium
GGGTATCAGCTTCGATTTCCTGGCCCACTTCGTTGGCCTCGTGTCCCTTGGGGGTGCCTTGAGCATCGGGGTCGGGGGTTACATATCGGCCATCGCGAACATGGTCTTGGGCCTTCCGCCTTTGGTCTCCATATCGCTGGGGACACTCCTCGGGGGTGGACTGTGCACGCTGATGCTCCTTCCCTGCCTGCCCCTGCGGGGTATCTACTTCGCCATCGTCACCCTCATGTACCCATTGGTGCTGGCGAGGCTCATCGAGGCGTTGAATATCCTGGGCGGGACAGACGGGATCCCGGGGGTGGGCGGATTCAAGGATCCGTGGGTGGAGTCTTATGCCATCATCGTGATGCTGTTGGTGGTGCTCTTCGGACTGAGGCGACTGGCAAACGAGGACATAGGGCTGATCCTGCGCGGGGTAAAGGATAACGATCAGGCCGTCCGGGCATCGGGGATAAGCGTGACCCGTTACAAGGCCTTGGCTGTGCTCATCGCGTCCTCCATCGGGTGCGGTGCAGGGGCCTACTTGGTGCACCTCTACATGTGGGCTGGCATATCCCTTTTCGCCCTGGATTTCTCGGTGATGCCCATCGCCGCTACGGTTATAGGGGGAGGGGGGACCCTGGTGGGCCCCTTGATCGGGAGCCTGATTTTAGTGCCCGTTTCGGAGCTCTTGAGGGCCTTCGGCACCCTCAGGATCGCCTTTTACTCGCTGGTCCTCATGGCCTTCATCATCGCGCGGAGCGAGGGCCTCATGGTGTACGCACAGCGCAAGTACCACCAGGTGGAGAGGTGGGTGAAGATATGAGTACACGGAGCGGCCCTCCAATGGACGACAGGGAGCCGATCCTACGGGTACAAGGGTTGAGGAAATCCTTCGGAGGGCTGTTGGCCCTCATGGACGTGGGCTTCACCTTGCATCGGGGAGAGATCCTGGGGATCATCGGCCCCAACGGTTCAGGTAAGACCACCCTGGTCAATTGCATCACGGGTTTCGTGAGGCCGGACAAGGGAAAGGTGTGGTTCAAGGACAAGGACCTGATCGGGCTCCCCCCCCACCGCATCGCGGACCTAGGGGTGGTGCGGACCTTTCAGGTCATGCGGCCGTATTTCAGCATGGAGGCGTACAAGAACCTGATAGTCCCCTTGAATGCCCCAAGGGTCAAACGAATGGGGGCCGGGAAGTACGGTCAAAGGGATGCGGTGGCCCTGGACATACTCGAGGAGATAGGATTCGAGCGGGACTCGTTTGTGCCCTATAAGAAGGCCTCGGCGTTGCCCACTGGGTATCTGAAACGGCTGGAGTTGGCCCGGTGCCTGGCCTTGCGTCCAGAGGTCGTCATCGCAGACGAACTCTTCTCCGGGCTGAGCGAGAGCGAGATATCCTCGCTGATCCCCTTGATGGAAAGGCTCCAGATGGGGGGGATGACCCTGATCATGGTGGAACATCGGCTGCGGGAGCTTTTTCGCCTGGCCCAACGCGTGATGGTCTTGGATTTCGGCGCCAAGGTCACTGAGGGGACCCCACAGGAGGTCATGGCGGACCATAGGGTAAAGGAGGCCTATCTGGGACCAGGAGGGGGGTTCTGAGGGATGCTCGAAGTGGTCCAAGCGATGGTCTTCTACGAGAACATGCTGGCCATCAACAACGTGAGCCTGGCGGTACCCGGGAGACAGATCGTTGGGGTCTTCGGCTCCAACAGTGCAGGGAAGTCGACCCTGATGTACGCCATCTCGGGGGTCATACTGGACATCAAGAGGAAGGAGGAGATGGCCGGCGGGGAGAGGATCACCTCCCTGGGTGATATTCGCTATGGCGAAGAGAGCATCGCGAGGTTGCAGGCCTGCCAGCGGGCCCGGATGGGGATCATCCTGTGCCCCGAGAGGAGGAGGATCTTTCCCGAGAGCAGCGTGCTGGAGAACCTCAGGATCGGTGGTTTCCTGGCCCATCGGGCGCAGGCGCGCGAGACCCTGGACTATGTCTTCGACCTCTTTCCCAAGCTTCGGGAGATAAGGAGGCGGCCCGGGGGATTCCTGAGCGGAGGCGAGCAGCAGATGCTGGCCGTGGGCCGGGCCCTGATGGCCCAACCCAAGGTC
>CAZOXN010000665.1:0-2091 GCA_964583655.1 uncultured Desulfarculaceae bacterium
GGTTTTCTGGCCGGCAGCCGGTGGGGGGAGCAAAGGGCCTCCGAGATGGGCCCGGCTCGCGTGACGAGGCTCATGCCCCCTTCGGTGGAGGTTCGCCCCCCTGGCGGCGAGGTGCTCCCGGCAGAGGAAGGTGAGACTGGGGGAAAGGTGTGGGGCATCCTCACAGGAAGAGAGGGTCCGCCCCCCGCAGCAGAGGGACAAGGCCCCGCAAGGCCCAAGGCACAGGAAGCGCCTCCCAGGGCCCAGCCCCCCCAGTCGCCTCCTCAGGACCCGAGGGAGGTCTCAGCTCCTCAAAGCCCTCCAGTGGCGTCCCTGTCCCATGGTGTACGTCCCGGGTCGCCCAGGTACGGTCTTCAGGTGATCTCCGTGCAAGGGCGTGAGAAGGCGGAGTCCATTGTGAGGGAGCTGACGGACAAAGGGTATCCTTCGCCGAGGATCATCCCTGCTGAGGTCCCGGGTCGCGGGACCTGGTATCGGGTGAGGGTTGGGCCTTTTCAGACCAAGGAGGAGGCCGAGAGCTGGGCCAGACAGATCCGGGATCGCGAGCGGATGCAGCCTCAGATAGTTCGAGACAGGGACTGAGAGAGGCCTTCTATCATGTGGAGAGGTCGTTGCTGGAGCGGACAAAGACGGAGGAGAGCGGATGATGGACAGGGGATTCACGTTGTGGTTCACAGGGCTGACGGCTTCCGGAAAGACGACGGTGGCCAGGCTGGTGGCCGACCGGTTGACGGAGGCGGGGTTCAAGGTGGAGGTCTTGGACGGAGATGACGTGAGGGAGAACCTCAGCAACGGCCTGGGGTTTACCAAGGAGGACAGGGACAGGAACATCAAGCGCATAGGGTATGTGTGCAAGCTTCTCTCACGGAACGGGGTGGTGGCCATAGGGGCCGCCATATCCCCTTACCGATCCATCCGGGATGCCATGCGCAAGGAGATCGGGGACTTCGTGGAGGTCTACGTGAAGTGCCCCCTGGAGATATGCGAGGAACGCGATTACAAGAAGATCTACAGCCGGTTCAGGTCCGGTGAGATCCAGCATGTCGCAGGGCTGGACGATCCGTACGAGGAGCCCTTGGCCCCGGAGGTGACCTTGGAGACCCATCTCCACCCAGCGGAGGAGTGTGCCGCCAAGGTCATCAAGGCACTGGAGGAGTTGGGGTACGTAGAATCCACGGACGTGTGGGGCCGAGCGCCGCGGCGAGCGGGCAAGCTCCGATAGGAGCGGCTGTTGCCAACCGAGTCCGAGTGTGCTATGAGTTTCACGGCACAGGAGTTTTCCCGGAGATCAGTCCTTTGACAGGGGGGACACAGGGCCCAGGAAGACTCGCCGCCTTGAGACGACGTCGATGGATGTGGGCGTGGGTGAGGATCGCCGCAAGGAGTCGAGGAGGGGGTCTGACTGGCTCCTTCGTGAGACGGTTCGTTTCAATCGCATACTCCTGGACATCCTGGAGGGCAGGCCGAGGCCCTTCCTGGATTACAGCCTGCGCCTGAAGGAGATAAGGGAACTCCTGGGCCGGCGAGAGGAAGATCGAAGCGTGGCTGCGGAGATGTTTCATGGTTTGGAGAGGATGGTCCGCCGTCTGGCAGAGATCGGAGTGATCGACAAGATGCCCAGAAAAGTCCGTATCCGCAAGGTGAGGGGCAGCCCGGGGGAATCGTTCCCCACAGGCACGGTTCGCGAAGGGTGGGAAAAAGAGGAACCGCAGATCGGGAAGCGTTACTGCCTGTACCAAGACAACGGCAAGATCTACCGTACCGGCACCATCCAGAGGGTCGCCATGGATGGATTCGTTACCGGGTATTCGACATACAGACTGGAGGTCCTCCAAGATGAATCAGAGGAACCAGCGTGAGCCTCCATCTGTCGTGACTTGAGCACCCGGCGGACACCGGACAGTCTATTCATCGTCTTGCCTTGCCGCTAATCACTGTCTTGCAACAACCGTAGGGCCAACTGGAGATTGCCAGGCCGCAAGAGGTCTTGTGGGGTGGAGTCAAGACGTTGTGGGATCGTCGGCCAGGGTTCGGATTGATTGTAGGGGAAAGGTATGGGTTCAGGGAGGTGGGCTATGGGGTCCAAGGTCT
>CAZOXN010000666.1:0-2088 GCA_964583655.1 uncultured Desulfarculaceae bacterium
AGCGGAAAGATCCTCAAGGTGGACCTGAGCGACGGGAGGATCACGCACCTGGACACCATGGATTATGCCGATCGTTTCCTGGGGGGCCGCGGCATCGCCACGCGTCTTTACTGGGAAGGTGTGTCTCCAGACACAGGGGCCTTGGAACCTGGGAATCGCCTCATCTTCATGACAGGGCCCCTTGTGGCCACAGGCGTCCAAGGGGCCTCCAGGTTCGAGGTCGTGGGCAAGTCCCCGATGACGCTCCCGGAGGGTTTCTGCTACGGGAACCTCGGAGGGTTCTTCGGTCCTGCCCTCAAGAGGGCTGGATACGACGGCATCGTGGTGGAAGGTCGTGCCGAGGACCCCTCGTACATCTGGATCAAGGACGGCAAGGCCGAGCTTCTCGACGGCCGCGACCTCTGGAAAAAGGGCGCCAGAGAGGCCATGGGCATGTTGCGGGATATCCACGGAAGCGGGACGCGTGTCGTGACCACGGGGCCGGCCGGAGAGAACCTTTGCCGCAGCGCCACTTTGGTGACGGACCATCAGGGAAGCGCCACAGGGGGGTTCGGGGCAGTGATGGGCTCCAAGAACCTCAAGGCCATCGCCGTGCTCGGCACCGGGAGGCCCCTCGTGGCCAGGAGGGAGGAGCTCACAGAGCTCAACCGCTGGACCGTCCGGTTGAGTCAGCGCGGGACCCTGAGGATGCCGCTCCCCAGGGACCGCATAAGCTATGCGGGGAAGGCCTCCTGCTACCAGTGCGGGTTGGACTGCCTGCGTGGGCTATTTCGCACCTCTTCGGGCAGGGAGGCTGTGGGGAAGTGCCAGTCACTCATCTTCTACATGCCATGGGTCACCAGGACACCTGGGGAACCCATCGAGACGGCCCTCGATGCCACGGGGCTTTGCAACGATCTGTCGCTCTGCACCATGGAGATGGACAACGTCATCAAGTGGCTCAGGCGCTGCCAAGAGGCTGGGTACCTGGGCGAGGGGGAGACAGGGCTCGATGCATCCAGGATCGGGACCAAGGGGTTCGTGGAGAGGCTCGCCACCATGATCGCCTATCGCCAGGGCTTCGGAGACCTCCTGGCCGAGGGCCTGCTAAGGGCGGGGCAGAAACTCGGGCAGGAGGCCCTGGCCCACTTCAGCGGAGGTCTCCGGGGTGGGGAAGGGGGACAGCTATTCACCGCGGGAGTACGTGGTGAATGCCCTCCTATACGCCTTCGAGCCCAGGCAGCCCATAGCCATGCTCCACGAGGTGAGCTATCTCATCGCCCGGTGGCTCCTTCATAGGATTCGCCCGGACCTCTCCCCCACCACCTCCGAGGTCTTCCGGGCCGCGGCCACGAGGTTTTGGGGGGGCGACAAGGCCTGGGACATGACGACCTACGAGGGGAAGGCCCTGGCCGCCGTGAGGATCCAGGACAGGACTTACGTGAAGGACAGCCTCCTCCTGTGCGACTGCGCATGGCCCATCATGGACTCCTTCCATACACCGGACCACGTGGGCGATCCACAACTGGAGGCCAGGCTTCTCAGTGCCGTGACCGGGATGGATACCGACGAGGCCTCCCTGAACCTCTATGGGGAGAGGGCCTTCAACCTCCAGAGGGCGATACTCCTTAGGGAGGGTTGGCGGGCGAGGGATTGGGATGCACCAGCGGCGTTCAACTTCACCGAGCCCATCCAGATGGATCCCCTCAACCCACAGCTCATCGTCCCAGGGGCCGGGGAGGAACCTGCGTCCGTGAAGGGCAATGTCTTGGACCTTGGGAAGTTCGAGGAGATGAGAGAGGAGTTCTACGTCCTCCGAGGATGGGACCCGATGACCGGCCTCCAGAGGCTGGCCACCCTGCAGCGCCTCGGCCTCGCGGATGTGGCCGATGAGTTATGGCGCCGCGGGCTCCTGGTCACCTCTTGATCTTCCACTCGATGGGCTGCCCTGCCGAGTCCACCACATAGAGAAATCGGCATTCCTCCATCTTGGCGTTGACGAACTCCACGTCCACGCGGCGTGACCCCTCTTCGCCCTCCGACTCCAGGCAGGCCACGGAGACGAGGACGTCATCCCCCTCGATCCTCACGCATTTCCTGGGATAGTCC
>CAZOXN010000667.1:0-2082 GCA_964583655.1 uncultured Desulfarculaceae bacterium
TGCGAATGGGCCTTGATGCCGCGCACCAGCGCTGGCCTTAAATTTTAATCTGATTCCGGGATGCGGAAACGGCCGGGAGACCAGGTGGACCACCTCCCTGACGGATGCAGCCCTGTGAACCCCCCGCAGACGAACTCACAACGAAGGTAGTCGAGACGCCTGGAATAGCAGAACTCCACGCCCCCGAGGCTGACGGTCGTCAGCTCGTCACGCGACATCATCCCCGAACAACAGGAGGCCATGCAGAGCCGACACCCGTCACAGTAGCTTTCCTCCCGCGGGAGAGGATCAGTGGGGGTGAGTTCCGCCGAGGTCACAACCCCCCCGAGGATCACCCCGGCCCCGTGGCTGTCGGTTATCACGTTTCCCGAAAGCCCCAAGTGGCCAACCCCTGAGCGCACGGCCAGGTACCTCAGGGAGATGTCCGGGAGCATGGCCAGCAGTCCTCCGGGGACTTCCCCCCTGTATACGTTGTTGGAGGCTATGGGGACCGAGGGGTAGCCTTTTTGCTCCAGCCACTTTGCCAGGTTCAAGGCGATGCCGATTGACAGCGTGTTGGCCCGGATGTTGTCCCTTTCGTGAGCCCGGCGATCCCTCTTTGCGAGGAAGGGCTCGATGAGCGTCTGATCCAGGGCCACCGCGAAACTCACGGCCGACCTCGCCTGGGGCAGGACATACCTCAGGTCCGCCGAGGGAGGTCCCCCTTGGAGGGTATCCAGAGTGGCGATGCCGACCGCGCAAGCCCCCTCGTCCAAGATGAACTCCATGACCGTCTTTGTCAGTTGGTCCATTGCCCCTCCTCGTGGGCTGCGGTGCCGGGTGCAACGGCTATCACGGGCATGAGATCATGTTAACCCGTCCGGGCACCTTTGCCTACCCCCGGGGCAGGCCTGGGGGCCCCTGCCTCGCTCTCTCCCCTGAGGGTCTTGCAACCTGGCGGTCCGGGCACGGCACAGCTCGCCACAGGAGCAACCCCGGCCACGCAGTCAAGGGATCGGTGCGGGATGCAGGCCAGAGCAGACGAAGGTTCAGAGGATCCTGCACTTGCCCGGCTCTCTCGGGACCATGACATCATGTGCGGTCCACAGCGCCTCGCTCCGCAACCAAATCCCGGCAGGACTCCAAGACGAATCTTGCATCCGCCAGCGCAGCACGAGCGTCCTCCTCGGTGTAGAGCATCTGAGGGGGGGCCCCGGTTTCCTCGTCCCCGTAAAGGCTGATCTCTCTTTCCCGCCTGAGGCGACGCGAAATGGAGGCAATACGGTCTATCTTCCCGCGGAACTGGTCAGGGAAACTCCCCCTGTGTTCTTTCAACAACACCCCCACGTCATGAAGCCGCGGCACCTCCACGCCCACGGCCCGCAAGGCGCCCTTGAGCGCTAGCTCCGCGGTTTCCTGTGAGCGCCGTACGGTGAGACTCCAAACCCTCCGGCCACAAAGCCTCTCTGCCTCCAACAGGATCTCCTCTGCCACAGCGAGGTAGCCTGCGGCCATCTCGTGGTTCGTCATATGCGAAAGATCTCCCCAGGAACGAAGTCAGGCTTCAGTTCCCAATATCGCGTCTTTCCCCTCTTGAGCCGCTTGGCACCGAGACGTATCAGGGACTCCCGGAGGGGCTGCAAGGTCTTCGAGAAGAGATGGTTCCTCTCGTAAAGGACCTCTGCATCTTGAGTCATGTCCAGGTACAAGGGGGTGATCCGCGATGCCTCCTCGGGGGTCTTCAAGATGGGGCAGAGCTCTGTGACGATGCCCCTCTGCCTCAACTTTTCCAGGCCTGGTTCCACCGATTCATCCGCTGCCTCCAGCAGCCTCAGGCGCGCGAACCTCCCTTTTGGAAGCCCGGAGGCCACCACCAGGAGGTCGATGTCCGACACAGATGTGGCCTCCCCCCTGGCTACGGAACCGAAGAGCACCACCGCCACCAGGGAGTCCCCCAGGGATTTCTTCAGTGCTTCCAAGTAGTCCGCGGCGAGCCGTCGGAGTGCCTGGTCGATATCCATCCCCTTACCTGTTTTCCCGACGCTGTGTCTTCTGGGTCGATACCCACCTCTCCAGCTCGGTCAAGACCTCGTTTTCAGGTCC
>CAZOXN010000668.1:0-2081 GCA_964583655.1 uncultured Desulfarculaceae bacterium
GTCCTCGGCAGGACCAGGCGGTAGTGCCGAACCACCCCCCTCTCGTGAAGGACCTCACACATGGCCCCGGTGACGCCCATGGCCTCCTCGTAGAAGCGGCCCTTGGGATCGCGGACTATGACATCGAGGACGTGCCCCACTGCCTCCGGCCTCTCCAGGGTCCCGACGAGGACGAGGGCCCCCCACGGGACGGGGGGAAGCCCCCCTGCGGGGAGGGGAAATGGGATGCACTCCTTGGACAAGGGGGGCGGCTCCCCGGGATCGGCCTTCACCTCGTCTCCTGCCTCGGCCTCTTTCTCCCTCCTCACGTGGATCGCCCTGGGAAAGGGATGGATCAGATTCGTGCGCCTGTGGAGCGGAGCCATCTCGTCGGAATAGAGGGTCCATCCCTTTGCAGCCATGGCCAGGGCCAGGGTGGTCTTTCCGGAACCGGCCGGGCCTGAGATGACCAGGGCCTCCCCGTCCTTCACCACCACCGCACCATGGATGAGATGGAAGTCCCTGGCCCTGCGGGCCACCTCCTCCCAGATCAGGGACTGGGCCTCCTCGAAGGGGTGATGGATGCAGGGAAGCACTATGGAGCGGCCATTCAGGGCCAGGCTCGGCCCCCGGGAGAGGAACCCGGCCTCCACGCGAGGGGCATCGCCCGGACTCCAACGGGCCTCGAAGGCCGCGTACTGGAGATGGAACCGCTCCAGAAAGTCCCGGGAGTCGCCCCCGACGGAGACCGAAACGCCCAGGATCTCGTAATGCCTGAAAGCGGGAGCGCTCATCCGCATTCGGTCGCGGCCCGTCGGGCCTCCGCCCCCTCTGCGAGCCGCCTGAAGATCCTGACGTAGATCTCCTTGCGCACAGCGCAGTGTTGGTCCACGTCCCACACGGTCCCCTTGTGGTCCAGGGCCATGGCCATGCACCCCCCCTGGCACAGAGCCCTCCACGGACAGGCGCGGCAGGCGGGGATCCTCTCCATTCTCTCCTTCATGACCGCCACGACCTCGGAGAGCCTCTCCGACTCCTGTATCCCCCGGATCCCCTCCCGGTAGACGTTGCCGAGATGGAATTCCGGGTGCATGAGGGGCGCGCAGGGATAGGCCTCCCCGTCGCTGTCCACGGCCAGAGTGGTCCCTATGGGGCACCAGCGGTGGTCACCGCACTGGGCGGGGACGTCTATGGCCACCCCGCTGAGACCCGTGCTGAGGCGGGTCGGACCGGGGGGAAAGAGCTCCTCCTCGAATTTCTCCAGGTAGAACTCGTCCAGACACCCGGGCCACCCTCGGGGCAAAAGGGCCTCCCAGGCCGAATCGGCCCTGCCCAGGCGCCTGGGCGCCAGGAACCTGACGAGCGCTGAGCCCAGCTCCCGGGCGAGGGCGATGATCCGGCCGAGGTCGTGCACGTTCCCCCTCGTGACCGTGGCGCAAAGGACCAGATCCTCCACCCCAGCCTGCTTCAAGGCCCGGATCCCGGCCATGGCCCTCTCGAAGGACCCCTTCCCCCGGATCCTGTCGTGGATGCCGGGCCGCGACCCGTCCAGGCTCACCTGGACCCTGGCGGCCTTCCTGGAGAGGAGCCCGGCCAGTCCATGGTCCACGAGGGTCCCGTTGGTCAGGACCTCGACGGCCAGCGAACCATCGAGTCCTGAAACGATCTCCCGGAACTCGGGATGCATGAGCGGCTCCCCCCCGCTCAGGGTGACCTGATCTCCTCCCAGGGACACGAGCTCCCGGCACAGCCCCCGGAGCCGTTCCGCATCCATGTGGAGGGCGGCCCCTGGGCCGCTCTCGTAATAACAATGATGGCATGAGAGGTTGCACTGCCTGGTGACATGGAGGAAGAGGCGTCTTATGGCCGGCCTGCGGCCCTCGGGCCTCGGGGCCGCTGAGGGTTTTATCCCCTTGGCGGCGAGCTCCACCCGGAAGGCCCGGACCTGGGAGAGGGCCTCCCGGTGGCTGACCCCGAATGCAGCGGAGAGCTCGCGGGCCATGTGACGGTCTCCCTTGCCCGCGAGGAGCCCCAAGGCCACCTTCGCACCGGTCTCGTTCAGTATGGCCCAAAGGGGTCTGGTCCGGCACAGGGCTAGGAAC
>CAZOXN010000669.1:0-2078 GCA_964583655.1 uncultured Desulfarculaceae bacterium
TTACTACAAGGACAGGATCATCGCTTGGCCTTACCGCAGGTGGAACTGTGCGCTTATCAGCGAGGGGGCCTGTTGCCTGTTGCTCGGCTCCGAGGAGGTTGCTGGAAGGTACACCGACCACCCCATGTGGATCACCGGGGTAGGGCTTGGCACGGATTCCATGAGGCCTGGGGACCGGCTGGCCAATTGGGCTTACCATGGCGCCCACAAGGGGGACGAGAAGATCTATCCCGAGGGTTTTCCGAAGCCGCTCACACCTTACCCGGAGATGGCCAACTTCGGGTTCGCCAGGGAGGCGGCCAGGCAGGCGTATGCCCAAGCCGGGATTACCGATCCCGTCAAGCAGATAGATTTCTGCGAACTTTTCGCCCCATATGATGGGGTGGAGCTCTGTCTTTACGAGGACCTAATGTTTTGCCCCAGGGGCGAGGGAAAGACGTTGGTTAGGCAAGGCGTCACAGAAAGGGGGGGGGATCTGCCCTGCCAGCTGAGCGGGGGGCTTACGGCATTCGCCCACCCTGTGGGGGCCACATCCCTGCTTCAGACCCTTTTCTGTTACTGGCAGCTCGCCAGCTTGATTCCGGAGAAGTTCGGGGATCCGACCCTGCAATTGGCCAATCCGAGGAGGGCCTTAATAACAGGCCATGGCGGGACCGGATGTCAAGGGGGAGTGATCATCTATTCCAAAGACTGAGGCGGTGGAGGGAAGAGATGCCGGACGAAGTGAAGGTCATAGAGGATAAGGCCTCCCACATTGTCGGGGAGTGGGAGGAGTACGCAAGGAAAGGAAATTGGACGGTCAAGGGTTATCATATCGTGGAGGCCCCTTCAGGACCGGGCAAGATCGGGGAGGGCAAGAAGGAGCAATACATGGTCATCTACCGCCCCCACGGGGTCCTCTACCATCACAGCTACGGGCTCGTATCCAGATTCTTCAAAGGACTCCTGGACGGTAAGTTGCTGGGTACAAGGTGTCCCCAGTGCGAGACGGTGTATTGCCCACCCAGGGTGCATTGCTGGAACCCGAGGTGCAAAGCCGCAGAGACGGAGTGGCTCGACTTGCCGTTGCGCGGGACGGTCCATACCTTTTCCGTGATGCTCTTTTCCGCAGATGCCTTCTTGGAGCAGTTGCCTTTTGTCCTGGGCTACGTCCAGATAGACGAGACCCACACGGCCCTGCCGATCCAGGTGATAACGGCGCCCACCGAGGTGTTCATAGGGCAGAGGGTGGAGATACGCTTCCGGGACAAGAGAAACGGAGACCTGATGGACATCTACGCGGTGCCGTTGTCCGGACAGGCCATACCGGAATACTCTTGTCTCCATATGAACAAGAAGAACCTGCAGGACATGGAGAGGGATCTGGAGAACACTTATTCCTTCCTGGAAAAGAAATTCGGGCTGAAGAAGGACCAGGTGCAGCGGAGGTGGCAAGAGGTCAAGTGAACCGGATTACGTGGGAGGCCCAGGCACCGAAGGAGGCCTGGGCCTCCGTGAGTCCCGGCGTCCGGAGCCCGGTCTCGGGAGAAGGACAGCATCCCATGGGCGCCCCCTTCACATCCTCCACCCCCCTGAGACCTCCACACAGGCCCCGGTCATGAAACTCGCCTCGTCCGAGGCCAGGAAGGCCACCACGTTTGCCACCTCCTCGGCCCTCCCGATACGGCCCAAAGGGGTCTCACGGATGATCATCTCCTGGTATCTCGTAGGCATCTTGGCGATGGTGGGGGTGAGTGTCAGGCCCGGCAGTACGGCATTCACGTTGATCCCGTGCCTCCCAACCTCCCTGGCCACGCTCTTGGTGAGCCCCAGGATCCCTGCCTTGGCCGCGCTGTAGCTGATGGCGGCCACCCCCCCGGTCTTGGCGTAGACCGAGGAGAGGTTTACGATCTTACCGTAGGAACGTTGGATCATGTGTGGCACCACTGACCTGATAGTGTTCAGGGTGCCCGTGAGATGGACCTTCAGCACCGCCTCCCAGTCCTCGTCCAGGACCTTGGAGAGCGTAGCCGGCCGGTCGAAACCAGCGTTGTTGACCAGGATCTCTATCCGCCCCCAGGACGACAATACGCCAAGGA
>CAZOXN010000670.1:0-1586 GCA_964583655.1 uncultured Desulfarculaceae bacterium
TGTGGCCCTCCTGGTTGAGGGTGCCGGGCTGCCGGTATTGATCGCGCTACCGGCCTGCGGGGCGGTGGCAGCCATCTTCGGTGTCTTCATCGGCATCCCCTCCCTGCGCATCAAGGGGTTCTACCTCATGGTGGCGACCATAGCCTTCCAGTTCCTCATGGATTACGTCCTGGTGCACTGGGAGGCGGTGACTAGGGGGATCCGGGGCATAGAGATCGGGACCCCGAGCGTATTGGGCGTCGGGCTCAAGACCAACTTCTCTTTCTACTATTTCGCCCTGGTGGTGGCCGCATTCATGCTCTGGGGGGCAAAGAACCTGATACGATCGAGGGTCGGGAGGGCCTTCATGGCCATCAGGGACAACGACGTCTCGGCCCAGATCATCGGGATCCCGGTGTTTCGCTACAAGTTGCTCTCCTTCTCCATAAGCTCCTTTTACGCAGGCCTAGCCGGAGGGCTCTGGGCCCTCCTTTATAGAAACGCGGTGCCTGAGCACTACACCCTCCTCTATTCCATACAGTACCTCGCCATGGTCCTGGTAGGTGGCTTGGGCTCCCTCCTCGGCACCGTCCTGGGCGTGGGCTTCATCCTCCTTCTGCCGGAGGGACTCAATCTCTCGGTGAGCTACCTCGCCCGCCATATCGACCCAGACATGATGGTCTTCTTGGCCCCGGCCAAGGCGGTGCTGTTCGGGATGCTCATCGTCATCTTCATCATCTTCGAGCCTGAGGGACTGGTCGGGTTCTGGAGGAGGTTCAGGGACTATCTCAAGATATGGCCCCTGCCTTACGTGGGCATGTGATGTCGGGCGAATCTCATCCTCGGCCGTGGTCCTCCCTGTCATGAGCGTTCCAGCAAGGGATGCCGCGACCCTCCTTGATCGCCCTCAAGAGCTCAACAGTGCTCTCTATCGGTGTCTCGAACAGTGTGTACGCGCGGCCCAAGGCCAGCGGACCATGGGCGTCGGAACCGCCGATCCCCGGGACCATCAGGCTCCCGGCCGCCTCCGCGGCCAGGGAGTTCTCCTGTTCGGTGACGCTGCCGTTGAGCACCTCAACGGCCGCCAAACCTCTCAAGGCGAGCAATCGGTCCCCCAGGACCCCGCCCGCCACGCCCCTTTGGTACGGGTGGGCTGGCACCGCGGCTCCTCCCCTGCTGTTCACCCAGTCTATGGCCCTCTGCATGGGGAGGCCCCTCGGCAGGTCCGAACTCCCGGCCTTGACCCCGTATATCAGGAGGTGGCCTTCCGAGGCATGATACTCCAATGCCCGGAAAATGGGAAAACGGCTCTTGCGTGAGATATCCTCCAGGGGGGCGCTGGCGAAGTAGGAATGGTGCTCTGTGACGCACAAGGCGTCGAGGCCGGCTGCCATGGCGCATTCCACCAGTTCCTCGGGCCGCAGCAAGGAGTCCCCCCCCAGGGCCGTATGCACGTGGAGATCGATCTTGAACATGTTGCCCTCCTGGGACATGCTAATGCCATGGCCTTGCCAAAGGCAAGAAGAAGGGTTGACAGATGTTGGCGGCCAGTTGTCAGTGGTTTGTCGTACGGTCCTGCCTCGCCTTGCCCTCGCGAATCTGCGCCG
>CAZOXN010000670.1:1596-2077 GCA_964583655.1 uncultured Desulfarculaceae bacterium
AGCAGGCTGGCGTCACCGGCACGCACCGCCCCGCCCTGGGCGGCCAGGGCACGATCGATGCGACCCCTTCCTTCCACGGACCACGGACTACTGCCAACGGACGCTCGCTCCACCGACGACATCACGGAATCTAAGGGGTAGGAGGCTTCAGGTGGATAGAGACCGACAGGTCAGGCTGGACAGGATGTTCCATCCCGCGGGCATAGCAGTCTTCGGCGCGGTGACCGAGCCGGGAAAATTCGGTCACATGATGCTCCAGAGCCTCTTGCGGTACGGTTACAGGGGCCGGATATATCCCATCTCGCCCAGGGGGGGGGAGACCTTGGGCTTGAAGGTGTTCGGCAGCCTGGCGGAGGTGGAGGACCCAGTGGATCTGGCCTGCATCTGCGTCCCGGCGGAGGATGTGCCAGGGGTGCTTCTGGACTGCCTCGAGAGGACGATCCCAGGGGCCCAGGTCCTCACCTCAGGCTTTGCCGAGACA
>CAZOXN010000671.1:0-2074 GCA_964583655.1 uncultured Desulfarculaceae bacterium
TGACCAACTCCTCTGTGGAGTATCTGGTGAGAAGAAGCGCGATGGCGTAAAGAGGGGCTAATAGCCAAAACAGGGGGACCCCCAAGACCATCTTGAGCACTCCCAGGGCTATACCGCAACCCACCCCTAGGGCCACAGTGTGTATGAGGAGGTTCTTCTTGAACGTCCCCACCGTGATCTCCTCGACTGCTAGCCCCATGGCATTCAAGGCAGGCTCAGCCAGCGTAGCCCCATAACCCATGATCAATCCAAACAACAAAACCAGCAAGAGCCCCTCCAAGCCTTTTTCCCCACCCAGCACAGGGCCCTTCAGGGGGATGTAAGCATATCTATGGGCCTCGCGATCCAGATACCTATCATCGAAGGGGATGGATTCGACCCTGGTTCCCCTTTTCAGAAAAAAGAACCTGTGCTCAACGCCTTTTTCATCGATGGCCCTTTGCACAAGGGTCTCATCGAACCCCTCTATGACGATCCTCTGTTCTGGCAGCTCGACGGCCTTGAAGGAGGAGGGCAATCTCTGACCCACCTGGTTCCCAAGCTTGGTGAGGCCGGTCTCCATCCCGATGTTGAAGAGCACCATCCCCCCGAGGGCCAGGACGATGCCCAGTGCCACCTCGTCCGCTCGGGGGAGCCTCTCACGGAGGATCACGACCAAAAGCAGCAGAAGAAAAGAAACCAGCGGGACCACTGCCTGGAAGGAGATCAAGGCGTTTCGCTTTATCAGTTGGCTCAGGCCACCGATATCCGGGAAGGGTCGGCCTTCCCGCCCAGCGCTAGGCTCCAGGTAACGGCCCGCTATCAGGACTTGCTGCTCCTTGGTCCCTGTGCGACTGGCCCACTTGGTCAAGGCATCAGGGTCTTCGCCGAAGATCTCTCTCCTCTTGTCCTCCTGGTCGCGCAACGACCTCAAGAAGGCCAACAGCTCCTCCTTGCCCCCCTCGAAGAAGGATACCTGCTCTTCTTCCGATGCGTTTTCCAAGACGTACCTGATCAGATCCCCTTGATGGTGGAAAAGGGGCAGGACCTTCGCCCGATTCTCGACCTTGAAGAACTCGGCCCTGCTCATGGGTCCTGGAGCGATGTGGCTGAGACCGACCCCGAGGATCAAGACACTGAGAATTGGGGCCAGGGAGGCGAGGGTCACGATCCCGAAGCCGGAGCTCTCCGGCCCACCTCTTCCCACCACCCTGCACACACCGATCCCCAGGGCCAATATCAGAGGAACGGTCACAGGGCCCGTTGTAACGGCACCGCAATCCCAAGACAGTCCGGATATATGACCCATCTTGGCGTCAGTGTAAGCCCAGGCCGTCAGGACCAACACCGCGGTCACCAGGACATAGATGAAAGGTTTCAGCGACCATCCGTGGATGTATCTCAATATCCCGCACAGCACGGCTAGACCCACCCCCGCCCCCACCGCCCATATCACGTAATCCGGATACTTCTGCAACATCAAGAAGAGCAGGGGGGCCTCCCATGGACGGATCGCCGCCCCAGCGTTCTTGAGGATCCCTATGGCAGGTTCGGCGAACGTCGCCCCCACCCCAAGAACGAAGGCAATGCCCAGGATCATCCAGGCCGGCCTCTTCTCCGGAAGCCTGATACCCACCAGCTCCCCCAAGGGCATGATCCCAAGGACCAGGCCTTCCATGAAGAGGGTCAGACCGGCCACGATCACCGCCAGTCCCACCGCGATGGTGGAGGCCTCCACGATCTCCACCCCAAGGACCACCGTTTGGAAGAAGAAGAGATACAGGACCACGAGGGCAACGGACCTGACCTGTTCAAGGACCTTCCTCTTGCCATAGTGGATCAAGATGTGGAGTTGTTGGCTGAAGGTGATCTTCAGCCTCTCCTGGTTCTCCTGCTCGCCCTTCATGGAACCGAACTATGCCCTCCGCTGACAGCGCGCGCCGGCATGGGTATCGATGGCAGCGTCTCTCACCACAGGCCTCTCATTTCTTCGGCGGCATCTCAGCCCCGCAGGAGCTACACTTCACCGTCTCGGACACCTTGTCCCTCGGGACAGACTGCTCCTTCTTGCACTTGGGGCAGACCCGCTTCAGTT
>CAZOXN010000672.1:0-2066 GCA_964583655.1 uncultured Desulfarculaceae bacterium
CTGCCTTTCACAGCTCCATCGGACGGTTGAATCGTGCAGGACAATCGGTTGGTTCATGCCTGTAGCACTCGCCTGGCTGGCTATTTCCTGAGGAGTCTAACCGACACGCCTTCCTTATCTTGGCTCCGGTTCCGGGAGGACCAGTTGGCGGCAGATCACGCACTCCAGCTCGCGTTCACCAATATCAGACCCTTCCACGATGACCTCATCGCCCACCATGACCGCTGGGGCCGCGGGAAGATTCAGCTCCATGTATTCCGGGCTCTGGTAATAAGCCCTGGGATTGGACCTCATTTCGATCTCGAGGGGGTGCTTGGCCCCCAGCCTAGGCGCCATCTCCTGGAAATGAATTCACGGCCTGCCATTTGGTTCGTTCAGAAAGAATGTGACCTTCAACATCACTCCCTCCCCCTCTTCGGATCGGCTCCTCTTGAGAGCGGCCATGAGGTCCAGGACGCTCTCGGGCAGGAGAAAGTCCATCACCCGAAGTCCCAATCTCTCCTCTCCATCTGCGCCTAGGAACAACACCGCTGTCTCGGCCTGGCCATGGCCCCGTCACCTCTTTCCTCTGGAATCGGCCCGGGCACCCTCATGGCCCACGGCCACTGGGAAGCCTTTGGCGCGCCAGTCCTGAACCCCGTCTTCTATCCGCCACGCTTGGAAGCCCTTCTTCTTGAGAAGCTCCACGGCCTTCAGGGCCAACACGCAGTATGGCCCCCGGCAGTAGGCGACGATCTGTTTGCTCTTGGGCAACTCCGAGAGACGGCGCTTGAGCTCCTTCAACGGGATGGAGATGGCCCCGGGGATGTGGCCCGCCAGGTACTCCTCTGTGGGTCTCACATCCAACACCATGACCTCCCCTGCACGCACCCTGCTGAGGAGCTCCTGCTTATCGACAGCTTCCATCCTGTGCCTCTCCCCTAGGAAACGTAGCCTTATCTGCTCCACCTCCGCTAGCCTCTTTTCTGCCAAGAGCCTCATGGCGCGAAAGAACTGGCAGACCTCTTGATCGGCCATTCGATACCTCACGAACACCCCTTCTTTGTCAGCCTCGACCAGACGAGCTGACCTGAGGACTTGCAGGTGACGGGATGCATTGGCCACCGAGAGACCAGCCTCGTGAGCCAAGACCTCGACGGTCCTAGGCCCCTGGCAGAGGACATCCAGGATCTCGAGGCGTTTGGGGCTGGATACGGCTTTGCCTATGCGGGCGAAATGCTCGTATATGGAATTCTTGAAAGCCCTTGTGTCGTTGTGCAAAGGTACCTCCTATGTCAATATTCAATTAAACAATTGAATTATGAATAAGTGTTTACGCCACGTCAAGAAAAATTTTTGTTCCCTAGCATCGCCCAGGTTACCTCTTGCGTTGGGGGGGGCCTCTGTGCCTGAGTCACTGGTTTCAGTGATGAGTGGGGGACACACGTCGATGGTCAGAGGCAGGGGGAAGGCCCGGCCTTGGGAGCCGGAAGGGGGCGACTACTCGCCGCCCGTCACGCGGTACCGCGGAGACCGGCCACCACCGAGGCACGGAAACCAAGGCAAGTGTGCCCCCCACTCCATCGACCCGGCACCTCCCAGTCTGTCGGCCCGTGGCAGGCACCACGGTTATCCGTCGAGTCCTTCCCAGAGGACAAGACAGAGCCAAAGACATGCGGAGTATGTCGTTACCAGTTGTCCCGAAATAGTCCTGTCACGCTCGGCTTTATCCAGGATCAAGAAAACCTCTGGATCCCAGCTCTCGCCGTAACGAAAGTTGCGAGATCGTCAACAGGTCCGTGGCCAGTACATGATGACGGCAACACCCATCAGACAGATGAGACCACCTATCAGGTCGAGATGATCCGGAGGGCGCTTGTCGATCAACCATCCCCATACCAAAGAAAGCACCACGAACACCCCTCCATAGGCGGCGTACACACGCCCGAAGTGTGCGGGCTGCAAGGTGGGTACGACCCCATAGAGGAAGAGGACCAGGCCTCCCATTGCGCCCATCAGGATACCTCTCCCCTCCCTCAGCCAGAGCCACACAAGATAACCACCCCCTATCTCACATACCCCGGCCA
>CAZOXN010000673.1:0-2066 GCA_964583655.1 uncultured Desulfarculaceae bacterium
GCAGTATGTCCAGGATCAAGGAGGGATGGTACAAGCCTTGGTCGATCTGCTTTTCCACCCTCTTGTACCTGACGAAGGCGAGGGCCCCCATCAAGGCACCCAGCCCGATCAGGAATATGCCGAGGATGGACGAGTAGCCTGTGCCTCGGGCAGCCGCCTCCATGCCCATCTCTGGCTGCTGCTTTCCACCGAAAAAGCACTCCATCTGCTGGACGAACAGGGCGAACTTCTCCACCACGAAACCGAAGGCCATGACGGCTATGCTCGTCCTTATCCAGGCGAGAAACGTCCTCTCGTTGGCCATGTGGACCCGACGATTGCCTGCTCGTGCTGATCTATTCTGGTCCGCGAATTCAGGCATGAAGTTCATACCTTCTCAATGACTCACACGCGGCGCCGGTCCTGCTTACGCATTACCTCTAGTCATGCGCGAAGCAGCGGATGTCAATAGGACCGAGGTGTCTGGAAATCTCAGTCGCTAGGGACGGGTTCAGGACCCGCCCTCCTGGGGGCCTCTTCGCTCCCGAAAGACAAGGACCGGACGGGTGGTCAGGCGAACCAGATTGAGTGCTTCATCGCTGATCATCTTCAAGTACTTGGGCCGCCTACGTCCATATGCACCCAGGACCAGCAAGTCGTAGCGCTCCACTGCCACTGCCTTCAAGATCTCATCCACGAAGTCGCCTTTGGCGAGCTTCGTTGCCGGAGTGAAGCCCTCGGCCCTGAGCGCGACTTCTCCACTCAGGAGACACGCCCTGGCAGACTCCTCCTTTTCTCCTAACTCGGTCTCTTGAACGTGCATGACCGTGATCTGTGGCCTTCTCTTGGTGAAGAGCGGGGCAATGAATTCCAGGGCACCCTGATCGCACTTGGAGCCCCTATAAGCTACCAGGATCTTCTGGACAGGCCGGAAGTTACGCAAGATCATGACCGGTTGGGAGGCATGGTGAAGGATCTTGGCGTGGACGGCGCCCAACAGGAACCCCCTCAGTGAGGAACGGCCGTGAGAGCCAAGGACGATCATGTCATACCCCCCTTCATTGGCCAGACTGAGTATCTCCTCGGCAGGGTCGCCAACTGCCACGCGCGGCTCGCAAGGGATCTTGGCACCGAGGCAGGCTTCACAAGCCTCGATGATCCCCTCCAGCGCCTTCTGCGCGTCATCCTCGATAGCCCTCTGGACGTCTGCTGTCGTGGTAAAAGGGGCGTATGCGCCATCGAGAGCCGCTTCCACTACGTCAGGCTTCACGTAAACGGCGTCGACCTCTGCCTCAAAATGTTCCAGCAGGTGACACGTGTAACGTAGGGCTATCTGGGATTCCTCGCTCCTGTCGACCGCTACCAAGATCTTCATGGCATCACCCCTCTAGTCTCCCAAGGTCTCGGATGTCTCCTCGTGCTACCGGAGAACGACCGGCAGCAACATACCTATCGCATCACCAGTACCGAGGTTCGGCACTTCCCGACGAAACGACCTACCCACTCCCTGGGGAAGAACCGGTCCAAGAGCGACCTCTTCCCCATCCAGAGTGCCAGCAAGTCCTCTTTCAATTCCCTAGCGATGAAGCTCTCGAATTCGGAGATCTCGGCTAAGCGTGTCCCTACGTTGAGCTGCCGGTCCTCGTAATAATCGCCGATCTCAATCAGACGTCTGTACACGTCCTTCTTGAGGCCGCCTTCCTGAGTCAGGCCGACCAACTCCAGCTCAGCACCATGGATGGTGGCCATCTGATTCATCATCTCTAACGAATCTTGGCTGATGTAACTCTGATCCAGGCACGCCAGGATGCGGCTGAAGCTTTGCTGCTCCTTTACCACTAGAACAGAGCACTCCGCCTCGCTGACAACCTTTTGGGGCACGGGCGAGGAATCCTCCCACAGGCACTGCTCTCCCTGGCCGCAGCCCAGGATGATGAGATCAGTCTCTTGGTCCTCTGCCTCGGCCAAGATCTCCGATGCGACCATCCCCACTCGGACCCGCACCTGCAAATCCTTCTTGGCACCACGACGCACCAGCATCTCTTCCCAGACGTTCGGTCTCCTTGGGACCCAATCGTAGGTCCACC
>CAZOXN010000674.1:0-2066 GCA_964583655.1 uncultured Desulfarculaceae bacterium
GCCCAAACCACTGCCCATGGTAGTCCGAGACCGAGGAGAGACATCCAGAGGACTCGAAGTACGCCCAGATCCCTTCCAAATCCCCAGGGGTGAGATAGGGGATAGCAAAGTAGGCCACCTTTCTGAAGCTCTCGAACCAGATCCCCTCTTTGTCCGGGAAGCCACATTCCCAGAAGAGGAGTCTGGAGAGCTCCAAGTCTTGGCGGAGACCTTGAGGGATTTCCATCCATTTCACCTCCCCCCCTCGTGCCGAGAAGGAATCGCGGATGGAGATGGCAGCGTTTATCCGTCGCGTCGTGTCGAAGTGAGGGGCCGTTGTGACCCACGTCCGATCATCCCTCGGTCCTCTGCCGCCTAGCATCTCCAAGGCCGGCAAAGGTTCATTCCTAAGGGCCACAAGGGCGTCCGCGCGAGCCTCCAGGAACCGGCTCCTCTGGGCATTCAGGTCCAGGAAGGGGAAGAAATCGGAGTTGGCCGGTACCTGATAGGACGCAAACAGTGGGTTGAGGAGGCCCTTGTCACCGATTCGCCTGCAGTCCAAGTCCTCGGGGGTGCGGACCTGGACCCTGTGCAACTCCTTGGAGAGCCCTGGGATCCCTAGCACAACAGGATCCGGGTCGGCCACCCGCCCCTCTCTTGTAGCGGCTATGAGCAGATTGCCGTCGTCGGCAGCGTAGATGACGTAATCCTCGAAGTGCAAGGAGAGGGCCTTGATGACCGAGGCCACCAACTCCACCTCCATCTCATAGAGATGCATCCACTGGATCAGGAGCCCCCCCTGGTTGAGGTGGCCTCTCAGCATGGCATAGAACTCCTCGGTGAAGAGGTTCGACACGCCGCTGATCCAGGGGTTGGACGGCTCCGAGACGATGATGTCGTAGAGACCACCCCGGCCCGAGAAGAAACTCCTGGCATCGTCCACAACCACCCGACTCCTCGGATCTGAAAAGGCTCGCTCCACCCTAGGGCCAAACAAGCGGGCAGCCTCCATCACGGCTGGTTCGATCTCCACAGTATCCACGACCTCCAGCGAGGGGGAACTCAGGAGCACATGGGTGGTCAAGCCGGATCCAAACCCCACGATGGCTGCGGTCTTGGCCTTGGGATTCAACGCCAACGGGAGGGCGCCCAAGAGGACCATGGTCGCCTCATCGGGTGCAAGCTCACCTCCGCCTGACATCCTTATGGCTGCATCCACCTTTCCGTTCACTCGAAGGCTCACGACCCCGTCTCGAGTTCGCGTTAGGCTCACCGTCGAGGTCTTTCCGTCTTTATGATACAGGATCTCATGCGAGGAACTGGCGAGGAGCCTGCCGTGACGGTAGACCCCCGAGGCCATCTTCAGCGGGTCCAGGCGAACCAGCCACACGCTGAAGGCCACGGCCAGGAGGCCAGAGGCAGTGCCCAATAAAGGAAACCGGGCATCTCGGCGGAAAAAGATCAACCAAAGGAGCGCCAGCCCCACTCCTATGTCCAGTCCCGCCCCCAGCGTCACCAGCCCTTTGACGCCCAAAAGCGGCATGCCCATATGCACGGCAACGAAGACGCCGACGATGGCCCCCACGGTGTTGGCGGCGTAGACGGCCCCAAGGCTCTTTTCCCCGTGCCCCCGCGCGATGAGAACCATGGTGATAAGCGGAAGGGTCATCCCTGCGCAGAAGGCAGCTGGCAGCATTATCATGGCCGCGATGAAATGACTCGACACGAGGAAGAGCGCATAGGACCCCTCCGACCTGTTGAGAACCCCGAGGGTGAGCCTCATGAACTCAAAGGCATTCCCGTACAAAGGGAGGGTCGAGATGGCCAGGAGGCCCATGAGGACTTGGACCCCGCCCAAGAAGGCGACAGGATTGCGCAAACGGTCCATGCGGTGGCGAACCCATAGCCCGCCCAAGGCCAATCCGAGGATGAAGGCACTCAACATCAGCTCGAAGGAGTGGGTCGAGCTGCCGAGGACGAGGCTCAGCATCCGGATCCACCCGATCTCGTACATGAAGGAGGAGGCACCGGTGATCATGGATATGACCAGCAAGAGTCGATACCATCCAGTTGAGGCCGTCAAACCA
>CAZOXN010000675.1:0-2065 GCA_964583655.1 uncultured Desulfarculaceae bacterium
AGCAACGGCGGCATCTGGTCCGTCCGGGTCAGGGATGGGGGGGACCCGGCCGACGGCCGCAACACCGACTCCATCCGCATGCGCTACGCGGACTTCAGCGTGAGCACGGCCTTGAGGGGGGCCATGCCATCGGCCTCCTCAGAACTGGAAGTGGACAGCGTGGAAGGATTCGCGGTGGGGGACCTCGTGGTGATAACGGACAGGAACAACACCAGCATGGTGGAGATCACGGCGGTCCAGGAGGGGTCCCTGAAGCTCCAGCACAACCCGGCCAGCGTCTACAACGAGCCGGGTGGTTCGGGGGCGTTTCCCGGCTATGGCGTGGGGGCGCAGGTCTTCAGGGTGGAGTACAGGGGGTTCTGTATCGACTGGACCGACCCGGATCGACCGCTCCTTCGCAGGATCCGCTTCCAGGCCGGCGTCGACCCCGTCACCGAGGCCTGCGGCTGTCCCGCCCCCACCGAGACCAACTGCCCCGTGGTGGCGGAGTACATAGAGGACCTACAGGTGACCAACGCCGATGGGTCGGCCCCCATCGACAACAACACCGCGTACAGGGTGACCATGACCGCGCGCACGGCCAAGCCCCTGACCGTGATGGGTGGGATAAGGCGCAAGACCGTGACCCAGATAGTCAACGTCAGGAATCTGCCGTGACGCGGTCCTTGGATACGTCGGGTTCGAGGGGTCCTCAGGGCGGATGGGATGGAGATTGGATCATACGGGCGCACAGAAGAGCGCCTCGCAAGACACGGAGGGTCGGTTCTATGAGAAAGGTGTTCCGCGACAGGGCACGGGATGAGAGGGGGGCGGCCCTGGTCATCGCCATGCTGGTCATGGTGGTGTGCGCCCTGCTTGGGGCCGCATCCATCATGATCAGCACCACGGACATCCAGATCGCCTCCAACGACCGGGTCTACAAGGAGGCCCTGATGGCCGCGGATGCAGGGATCCAGTGGCTCAGGACCCAGAACCTGGCCAACATGACCGGTTTCAGCACCTCGGATCTGAATGCGCTCAACTCGCAGATCGCCTCTGCATCGCCCGATCTGCGCTTCGAGATCCCTACCATCCCCGTGGCCGCTGGCGTGGACCCATCCCCTGCTGGCGGGGGGTCGACGGTCTACAGGGTGCAGAGCCGGGGGTTCGACAGGAACCAGAGGGGGCGGGTCCTGCTGGAGGCCGAGATACGTTCGGTGCCTCCTGCGGGCGAGGTGGACCAGGGGGGGAGTCCGACGACGTATTGAATAGAGGCTGAGGCCGAGGCAAAGGCGGAGGCAAAGGTAAGGCAGAGGAAAAAGGGCAATCTGAAACCTCAGCCTCCGCCTCAGCCTGAGCCTCGAAGTCGAGAGGAAGCAGGATGAGATGCCGCTTGCAGATCCGTAACGAGGGCCTCATGAGGAAATGGGGCGCGCTGGTCCTTTTAGGAGTCCTGGCCTTCATCCCCGTGAAGGGATGGGCAGCGGAAGAGGCGCCTTTCTTCGTGGGGGAGATCTTCTATCCCAACGCCCTGATCATCTTCGACAACTCGGACTCCATGCAGGACGTCCCTTACCTGAACCCCGGGGCGATCGCGGTCCGTCCGGGCCACCAATGGCGGCAGGACGTCATGGACCAGGGGGGAACCGCGTTCCGGAACACGGCAGGCAACCTGGTCTGGACCGTGAGGACGGACCGGGACTGCACCCCCACCTTCATCACCGCAGGGACCGGGACCACGGTCTACAATACCTGCTTTCGGAGGGCTACTGGAGGCAACCACCCCGCCTCCAAGCTCTATCAGGCGAAGCAGGCCTTGAATCGGGTCCTGGCGGATCTGCAGAACGTCAACCTGGGCTTTGGGACCTATTTGACCATCAGGGCCCCCAGGGTCGTGGCCAAGTACTACAGGGTGGCCCCGGCCACGACCTACTATACGGTCACTACCACGCCTACCCGCTGGCAGTTCCTGGCCAGGAGGAGCGTCACGGACAGCCAGAGCCTGACCCAGTACAATCCGACCATGTTCACCTGGGGCGGGCTCACCCACGGGGGTGTGGGCACGAGCTGGACCCAGTTGGTCACG
>CAZOXN010000676.1:0-2056 GCA_964583655.1 uncultured Desulfarculaceae bacterium
GTGGACGTTGACGCCGATGCCCCTGGCGCGCAACGCCGAGAAGACCTCCTTTCGAGTGGCCCCAACTCGAGGGCAATCCAGCCGGACGACGTAGAGGTGGTAAGCATGGCCCACGCCACCCCGCACCGGCAACGGCCTTACGGCCTGCACTGCGCGGAAGGCCTCATCGTAACGCCTGGCGATCTCCTGACGTCTGGCCACCCAGGCACGCAGTCTTCGCAACTGGCTCATGCCCAGTGCGCACTGGATGTCGGTCAGCCGGTAGTTGTAGCCCAGGTCCACCATTTCGTAGGACCAAGTCCCCTCTCGCTCGCGCTGGCGATGGTCCGAAGAGATTCCGTGGTTTCGGAAGAGACGCATGCGTCGCGCCAGCTCCGGGGCATTCGTCGTGATCATGCCGCCCTCGCCCGTGGTGATGTGCTTGACCGGGTGGAAGCTGAAGCAGTTGAGATCGGCCAGGGTCCCCACGGAACGGCCTTTGTATGCCCCGCCCAGCGAGTGACAGGCATCGGCGACCAAGGCCAGGCCGTGCCGGTCGGCAATGACGCGCAGTGCATCGTAGTCGCACGGTTGGCCGGTGTAGTCCACAGCGATGATCGCCTTGGTTCGCGGCGCGATCCTGGCCTCGACCTGGGCCGGATCGAGCAGCAGCGTATCGGGATCCACATCAGCAAAGACGGGCGTACCACCTTGAAAAACGACACAGTTGGCCGTGGCCGCGAAGGTCATCGGCGGGACGATCACCTCGTCTCCCGGCCCGATGCCGATGGCGTGAATGGCCGCGTGCAGGGCAGCAGTCCCGCTGCTCACAGCCACGGCTTCTTTGGCCCCCACGAACTCCGCGAACGCCCGCTCGAACTCCTCGACCTTCGGGCCTGTCGTGAGCCAGTCGGAGCGGAGGACCTCAACGACGGCGGCTATGTCTTCTTCCTCAATCCGATGCTTTCCATAAGGGATCATGGTGTCCCGATCAGTTCTCGCATTTCTGCGACGCTCAGCCTCCAGGGGTTCGTGCCGGAGTTGTATTCGAAATCCTCGGCGACAGGCTTCCCCCCATTCCAGGAGGACCGCCTGGTCCAGAAGCGGAAGTCCGGTTGGATCAGATAGAAGTTCTCGAACTCCAGTGTCTTCCTGGCCTCGTCCCTGGGGACCATGACCTCGTGGAGCTTCTCGCCAGGGCGTATGCCTATGACCTCGGTCTTGCACCCAGGAGCGATGGCCTCTGCCAGGTCCATGATGTTCATGCTCGGTATCTTGGGCACGAACATCTCCCCCCCGCACATCCGTTCAAGGCACCACAAGACGAACTCGACCCCTTGCTCCAGGGTTATCCAGAACCTCGTCATGCGTGGATCGGTGATGGGAAGCACCCCCTTCTCTCTCTCCTTGAGAAAGACCGGGATCACGCTCCCCCTGCTGCCCACCACGTTGCCGTAACGGACCACACTGAAGATGGTGGCATCACCTCCCACGTACGCGTTGCCCGCTACGAAGAGCTTGTCCGAACAGAGCTTTGTCGCACCGTAGAGATTGACCGGGTTGGCCGCCTTGTCAGTGCTGAGGGCAATGACCCTCTTGACGCCCTGATCAATGGCGGCGTTTATGACGTTCTCGGCGCCAAGGATATTGGTCTTCACCGCCTCGAAGGGGTTGTACTCCGCGGCAGGAACCTGCTTCAGGGCTGCGGCATGCACCACGTAGTCCACGCCACGGAAGGCCCTGTGGAGCCTTTCCGGATCCCTCACGTCCCCTATGAAGTAGCGCATGCAAGGGTGTTTCTTGTCGGAGAAGGATTGGGCCATCTCGAACTGCTTGAGCTCGTCTCGGCTGAAGACGATCAGCTTCTTAGGCCGATACTTGCGCAAGACGATATCGGTGAACTTCCTGCCGAAGGAGCCAGTCCCACCGGTGACAAGAACAACTTTATCGTTCAGCATTTCTCGAGTCTCCAGGGGGTTGGAATGTCGTTTCGTCTGTCTCGTCTGTTCCGTCTATTTGGTCTATTCCGTCTATCTGGTCTGTTCGGTCTATTCCGTCGGGAGGAGCTCGGTCTATT
>CAZOXN010000677.1:0-2056 GCA_964583655.1 uncultured Desulfarculaceae bacterium
TCTCCCTGGACGTCAAGCGCCTGGCCCACTCCATGGTGGAGGCGTTGCTCAAGCCCGGCTTCTCCTTCATCGAGGTCATCGCCCCCTGCCCCACCGCCTTCGGACGGCGCAACCGCCTGGGCAGCCCGCTGGAGATGTTGAGGTTCTACAAAGAGAACAGCGTCATAAGGAACGGCGTGCACCCGGATGAGACCGTGATGGGCGAGGGAAAGAGCCTGGTCTTGGGGAAGTTCGTGGATACTGAGCGCCCCACCTTCCAGGAGAGGCTCTCTCAGCTCCTGGAGGAGAGACGCCAGACATGGCCCGAGGCCAAGGCCAAGGCCAAGGCCATCTCCAAGGAGGCGTGATGCCGCAAGGAGCTCGATATCGCGAGATCATGATCACAGGGTTTGGCGGACAGGGGGTGATCCTTGCCGGGAACATCCTGGGCAAGGCGGCCACCATCTTCGACAAGAAGCACGCTACATTGATCCAGTCCTATGGCCCGGAGGCCCGCGGGGGGGCCTGTGCAGCCCAGATCGTCATCTCCGACGATCCCATAGAGTACCCATACGTGGAGCATCCCCACGTCCTCATCTGCATGTCACAGGAAGGTCTCGACAAACACGTCCATAGGCTGGCCAAGGGCGGTAGCCTGTTCACGGACTCCGGTCTGGTCAATGTCGATCCCAAGGTCGTACCCAAGGGGAGCAGCCTGTACTCTATCCCTGCCACGAGCCTCGCCGAGGAGATGGGGGTCAAGATGATGGCCAACATCATCATCTTGGGGTTCGCCGCAGCGGTGGCGCGATTGGTCTCGCCCGATGCCCTGAGGAAGGCTTTCCTGGCATCCGTGCCCAAGGGGACAGAGGAGAAGAACCTCTCGGGCCTGGAGGCGGGCTTCGCTCACGCTGCCAGGCCGCCACGGAAGGGCTCCAGGCCATGATGCCCCAGGGATCGGTCCTCATCGTCGGGGCCACACCGGCAGGGCTGCAGGCAGCGTCGAGCCTGGCCCGCATGGGGGCCAGGGTGGTCATCGCCCATCACGGCCCTGATCTCATGGGCGGGATCCATGGGGAGTGGGAAAAGGAAAAGAGATGGCTTGGCCGACTGCTCCCCGAGCTCTTGCATCACCCCCTGGTGGAAGTCCTGACGCACGCGCGGGTATCTGGGGCGAGGGATACCCGTTCCGGGCTCGAGGTAGAGCTATCCCAGGGCCCTCATTGGGTCCTGACCGGCTCCTGCAGCGAGTGCGGGAGATGCCTGGATGCATGTCCTGTGAGGTTGGACGGAGACCGTAAGCCCATCTTCAGGGTCTCCGTGCCCAACAGCGTGGCCATCGACAAGAGGGGCCGGGCCCCCTGCCGCCTGAGTTGCCCCCTGGGGATGAACGTCCAAGGTTACGTGGCCCTCATCGCCCAGCGGAGGTATCACGAGGCCCTCGAGCTCATCCTCGATACCAACCCACTCCCCGGTGTTTGTGGCCGCGTGTGCACCAGGCCGTGTGAGGAGGCGTGCAGGCGACAGGAGCTGGATGAGCCATTGGCCATCTGCGGCCTCAAGCGCTTCGCCGTCGACCGGGCAAAGGGGGAGGCAGGCAAGGCCCTCCCACCCCGCGCCCCCGAAGGACCGAGGATCGCCATCATCGGCTCTGGCCCGGCCGGCCTCACTGCGGCCCACGACCTGGCGAAGGCGGGGTTCAGGGTCACCATCATGGAGGCAGGGGACGAGCCAGGGGGGCTCCTGAGGAACGGGATCGCCCCCTATCGCCTCCCCAGGGATGTCCTACGCCAAGAGATTGAGAGGATCCTCGCCCTGGGGGTGGAGCTCAGGGTGAATTCCCGCATCACCTCCTTTGCTGGGTTGGAGAGGCTGAAGGACGAAGGCTTCCAGGCCGTACTTCTCGCCATGGGGGCCTCCCAGGACCGCAGGATGGGGATCCAAGGGGAAGGATTGAAGGGTGTTTGGGGGTGCGTGGAATTCCTCCAGCGGCTGTGGCGAGGCCACCGGCCGCCTCGCCTCGAGCGGGTGGTGGTGGTGGGAGGGGGGACTGCTGCAGTGGAGGCCGCCCGGGCCT
>CAZOXN010000678.1:0-2051 GCA_964583655.1 uncultured Desulfarculaceae bacterium
CCTCTTGCCCTCCCGTGTCTCTCGATGGACGAAGAGACAGCCTTGTTCGGTCCCTCCATCTCGATCATGCACCTGGAGCCGTATCTCGCACCCCATATATGCGAATACCTCGCCTTTGATCACAAGGGGTGGCGGCATCTCCGCCCGCTTCAAGTGTTCGGCCATCGACTTTCCGAAGGACTTGGCGTCCAGGGGACCTTTCTGCGTGCGACTCGCAGGCAGGTGCTCGCCCTCTTTCCGCCGATCCCGGGTCCAAATCCTGGGAGATCGAGGCCCCTGTGCCAAGCCGCTCTGAGAAACGAGACCACCCAGTGATCACTTAGATACCTCAATATCTGGCCAGGATCTCCTTGGCCTTCTCCTGACTGAGCTTTCCGTAAGCCGTCTCGTCGATGATCATGGCAGGGGCCAGACTGCAGCAACCGATGCAATACACCTTCTCGAGGGTGAACCTCCCATCAGCAGTGGTATCCCCTGCTTCAACGTTGAGCTCCCGCTTCATCTCCTCCAGTATCTTGCCCCCGCCCCTCACATGGCATGCAGTCCCCTGGCAAGAAAGGATCGTATGCTTTCCCCTGGGCTTGAACGAGAACTGGGCGTAGAAGGTGGCCACCCCGTGCACCCGGACCGGCGGGATCCTGAGGGCCTGAGATATCCTCTTCATCGCCTCCAAAGGGAGGTATCCGAATATCTCCTGGGCCTTCTGAAGGACCGGGATGAGAGGGCCCGGCTGGTCTCGAAGGGTCGCGATAGCCTCGTCCAAGGCCTTTATCTGTCTCTCGCTCACCTCACCTTTGCGCCCCATGGGCAGATACCTCCGTTGTTGTGTCTTTCACCCAGAGGTGAGGGCCCCCGCTATACCCATGGCAAAGGCCACAGAGCCACCCCCACGCACGAGAAATCCCTCAAAGCTTCACCCCACTTGGAGAAGCCGATCCACCATGGAGTCCAGGGCAATCAAAAGCTTGGGGAAAGAGGCATAAGGCGGCACATTGCCCATGTCCGCCTCGACGACCTCCTCCGAGTACGGTATGAACCCGAGGATCTCGAACCCCTCCATCTGCTCCGTGAGGAACGCCTCGTCCCTCGGTCCCCTGACCTTGTTGCCCACCACGGCGACCCTGGTGAGCCCGATGTCGGAGGCTAGGCCCCTTATGGTGCGGGCAGTGTCCACGCTCCTCTTGCCCGGCTCCACCACCACGATGAGCCTGTCCACTGCCTGGGCAGTGCCGCGACCTAGGTGCTCGATCCCGGCCTCCATGTCCAGGATCACTACGTCCCTTCTCTCCAGCAGGAGGTGGGTCACCAGGGCCTTGAGCATGGCGTTCTCCGGACAGTAACACCCCCCACCACCTGTCTTGAAGGCCCCCATGACCATGAGCCGGATCCCGGGCTCCACCACCTTGGAGAACCGCTCGGGGATGTCGTCCACCGTGGGATTGAGCTTGAACATGCCTCCCGTGGTCCCGGGCTTGGCCCCGGTCCGCTCCTCTATCAGATCCTCCATCTTGACTATGGGCACTATGTCCAAGGCCCCGGGAAGGCCGAAGGCACTGGCCAGGGTGGCGTTGGGGTCCGCGTCGATGGCGAGGACCTGATAACCCCTCTGGGCAAAGGCCTTGGCCATAGTTGCGGCGATGGTGGTCTTCCCCACGCCGCCTTTGCCGCCGACTGCGAGCTTCAACTCTCTTCGATCCTCCTGTTGTCAGGCTGCTTGAGGCCCGCCCCTCGTCGTTTCTGTCCGTTGACAGAAGCCCGTCGTGGGTTGCAACAACTGACCCATGCAACTGGCCACCCGCAGGCCGCCGAGAGGCCGCTGAGACGGCCGCTGCGGATCCTCACGGTGACTTCCCCTTTTCTCCTCCAAAACAGCATTCTATCAGCCCTCGCACCAGCATCTCGCTCACCAGCGTGATGTCCTCGGTGGAGAGGTATTCCGACACAGTCGAATCGTAAAGAAGGGTGCCTTCCGGGGGGAACTCCCGGTCTCCCTCCCACAACACGAGGGTGATGGGTACGTACGGGAAGGCGAATACCGTAACGGAGCGATG
>CAZOXN010000679.1:0-2049 GCA_964583655.1 uncultured Desulfarculaceae bacterium
GACCAGATGCCCCCGTTGCTCGTCTCCATCCTGTACCCGGCCATCCTGAGGTCCCTCGTGAGCCAGAGCTGGGCCACCCTCAGGTTCTGGTTCAGCTCGGCCATCTGGTCCACCACCACCTGCGAGAACTCCTGGGAGCCGAACATGTTGTAAACACCGATGAGGATCAGGGATGTGAGAAACACCCCGAGGACCAGCTCCAGGAGCGTGAATCCACCGGCCCTGCACCCCTGGCCTCTCAGCCCTGTCCCCGCGCGTGCCATCCCGCTTCCCTGTGCCAAAGGCCCCCCTCTACGGCGAGACATAGCTCCTCAAGACCACCTGTTTGCCGCTCCCCCAGCTAACGGTGACCACCACCTGACGGACCGTGCCCCCGGCCACGTTCACATCCGTCCTGGTCCATGTCCTCGTGAAACCGGAGACGGATTCCGGGGAGGTGGGTGCCGCGATGTTAGGGTCGGTCTGGTAGCGCTCGACTATCTCCTGGGCCAGGGCCAGGGCATGGGACATCCTTCCCGCATGGTCGTAGGCATCTATGGAGCGCATCTGCATCCTCGCCATGCCCAGGAGGGCAAAGGATAGGACGAAGAGCGCCACCAGCACCTCTGCCAGCGTGAATCCCCTCTGTCCCTTCACGACCACGACCTTCATCTCCTCACCACCCGTCAGAGCTTCTGCATCCTGATGTTGCCCATGGTGCTCACCGTCACCTGGTAGCGCTCCCCGCGGCTGTTACTCAGGATCACGCTGGCCGTGTTGCCGTTGGGGCAGGCAGCGGTAAGATCCTGGGCGGTGCCGTTGACGTTGTAAGCATGGGAGGCGGTGCCGCTGGTGGCACCGTTGACGCTCTCGAAGGTCACCCCACCGGGGAGTTGGTGCGTGGTCTCGAGGACCGGGTTCCAGGTGGCACACGAGCAGGACTGTGTGCAATCAGGGGTGGCCTCCTCCAAGCGGAACTCCCGAGCCCCGATGTCGAAGAAGACCCGGTGGGCGCGGTGCTTGCTGGCAGCCTGGGAACGCGCCTGGTGAAAGGTGGAGAACACGTCCCTCGCCCCTGACCTCAGCTTGCGCATGGGCTGGCCGCTCATGTAACCCGGGATCATCACCGCCGACAGGATCCCGATGATGGCCACGGCGATGAGGAGCTCGACCAGGGTCAGCCCCCCGGCCCGGCGGGTCTTACGCAACGTCATGAACGGCCCCCAGGAGAAGCCTTGCGGGCGGGTTTGAAACCCGCCCCTTCGGGCCCAACCCCGCAACCCGTGTGGTGCGGTAGCCCGATGCCTTGGTTATGTGCAACTTCCGTGCCTGATCCCCCATTCATCCCAGGGCAACGAAGGCAGCGATATGCTTGGATATTTTCCAGGATCACCCGTCACTCTCGTCAGGATGGTATGAAAATCGTTTCCTGGCTATGAAAAGTACTTCGCTACATCTTTTCCATGCGGACCACGCCGCTGTTGGTGACCCAGACCCTGTAGCGCTCACCCCTGCTGTTGGACATGATCACGTTGCCCGCCTGGGCCGTGCCGTTGACGTTGAAGGCCTGCCTCGCCACCCCTGTGGTGACCCCGTTGACGCTCACGAGGGTGATCCCGGCGGGGACGGGCCTGGGCCCTCGCACCTCCTCCCAGAGCACGCAGGCCGATGCCAGCGGCTGGTCCCCCTGTTCCAGGTGGAAACGGGCGTTGTCCAGGTCGAAGCTGACCCTGTGCGCCCTGTACCTGGCCACGGCCTCTGAGCGGGCATGCCGGTAATGGGCGAAGACCTCCCGGGCGGCGGCCTTGAGCTTGCGGCTCGGCATGTTGTTCATGTATCCAGGGATCATGACGGCGCTGAGCGCCCCGATTATGCCCAGTGCCACCATGAGCTCCACCAGTGTGAGCCCACGACCTCGGCGAGACCGTGCGGCGAGCACCTTGAAACTGACCGCGGGGTGGCGGCGTTTCTCGGAGCGGCTTGCCTGCCTGCCGCGCCCCGCTTGGCGCAGGCAGGGCGGAGGCGCTTTGATTTTCCAGGATTTGGACCTGGGGGAAGCCCTCTCGGCCG
>CAZOXN010000680.1:0-2043 GCA_964583655.1 uncultured Desulfarculaceae bacterium
AAAACTTGTAAAATCAACGCGCCTCCGCCCTGCCTGCGCCAAGAGGGGCGCGGCAGGCAGGCAAGCCGCTCCGAGAAGCGCCACCACCCCGTGATGAGTCACCAATGGGCGCCTCTCTTGCCACTGACCGCAAGACAGCAGGAACAGATCACTTTGGCTTAGACCCAAGGCCGCGTGGATGGATGACGTTGTTGGCCGAGTTTCTCCTTGACAGCCGAGAAAAAGGGGGTGTAGGATCCATTTGGTTCCAGTTCGGGGCCCTCCAAGAAGGACATGGAAACGCGAGACGGACACTCTGTCTGTTCTATCAGGTGGGAGATGCGGCCTCAGGGTCCTACCTCTCATCTGGTACGTTCCTTTATCACCCCAACCCAAATAAGGAGGTGGAGGAATGAACTCGGTGGTCGTTCTCGTACTGGGACTCGCGGTGGCGTATTTCGGCTATCGCCTCTACGCGCAGCGCATTGACCGTAAGGTCATCCAGTCCGACCCGAACAAGGCGACTCCCGCCAAGATGTACATGGACGGCGTGGAGTTCATGCCCACCAGCCGGAACGTCCTCTTCGGTTACCAGTTCAAGTCCATAGCAGGTGCGGGCCCGATCCTCGGCCCCATCATCGCTCTTCAGTGGGGCTGGTTGCCAGCCTTGGTCTGGATCCTCCTCGGGACCCTTTTCATCGGGTGGGTCCAGGATTACGCCAGCGCCATGGTGGCCATGCGCAAGGAAGGGGCTTCCATGGGAGGCCTCAGCCACAGGCTGATCTCCCCGAGGGCCAGGATCATCCTCCTGGCCTTCATCTACTTCTACCTCCTCCTCATCGCCGGGGCGTTCGGAAACGTGGTGGTGAGCACGGCCATCGGCCTCAAGGGCTCGCCCATGGCCTGGCTCTTCCTCACGGGCGCCGGGCTTCTGGCCGGGCAGATGATCTATAGATGGAGAAAGGACATCATACTCACCACCGTGGTCACGGTCATCCTCGCCCTCATAGGGATCTGGGTAGGCACGGTCGCCCCATCGAACAAGATCATCGGTGCGGCACTGGCCGAGCAGAGATGGCTGTGGGCCATAGCGGCCTTCGTGTTCTGCTACTTCGCGGCTGTGCTTCCCATATGGCGCTTCGCCTTGCCCATCAATTATGTGGCCTCGTACGTGGTATTCCTGGGGCTTTTCTTCGGGCTGATCGGGGTGGTGATCCTTCACCCCAGCTTCACGCTGCCGGCCTACTCGGCCTTCACCATAAAGATCGGACCGATCTGGCCTATCATGTTCGTGACCGTGGCGTGCGGGGCCATCTCCGGGTGGCACAGCTTGGTGTCAAGCTCAGGCACGGCCAGGCAACTCGAGAACGAGCGAGACGCCTTGCCCGTGGGTGGAGGGGTGATGTTCGTGGAGATGATGCTCGCCCTATTCGCTTTGATCATCGCTGGGACCCTCTTCGCCGCTCCATCCCAATACGCGGAGGCCATCGCCAAAGGCCCTGGCGGGGTATTCGCTGCTGGCGTGTCCAAGTTCCTCGGGGCGTTGGGGCTGCCCGCCGAAGTCGGCCGCTCCTATGGCAGCGTCATGATGATCTTTCTTGCCATCACCATAATGCAGCTCGTGATCCGATTCATGAGGATCGCCACCTCCGAGCTCCTGAGCGACGTGAGTCCCGTCTTCCGAAACGTCCATATCGGGACCTTCATCGCGAGCCTTCTGGGAATCTTCCTGGTCATGACCGGCTGGTGGCAGTACCTCTGGATCCTCTTCGGCGGGGCCAACCAGCTCATGGCCTCCATGGCCCTCATGATCGTCACGGCGTGGCTCATGTCGGAGGGCAGGCCAGCATCATGGAGCCTGTGGCCTACTCTGTTCATGTTCCTGACAACGGTGGCGGCGCTCCTTTACACCTCGTACAGCCTCCTGGACAAGGTCTTCAAGGGGGCGGTCAAAGGAGAGGCGGCCGCAGGCAACACGGTCATCGGGGTCATCGGGTTCTTCCTGGTCCTGGCATCCTTCGTGTTGGCGTACGAGGGTCTCAAGGCCTTCGGTCGGTACAGGAC
>CAZOXN010000681.1:0-2037 GCA_964583655.1 uncultured Desulfarculaceae bacterium
GACCATGCCATCGCGGCTGGCATCGAAAGGGCAGGAGGCATGGGCCGGGTCCACGTCTCTCGTGCTGGTGACCTTCATGGATTCGAGTCCGCCGATGACCAGAGGGGTGAGGGCCCCTTCGGCGCCTCCGGCTATCATGATGTCCGCATCTCCTCTTTGGACCGCCTTGAAGGCGTCTCCTATGGCATGGGCTCCGGAGGCGCATGCCGTCACCACGCAGGTGTTGAACCCTTTGGCCCCGGTGTTCAAGGCTACCTGTCCGGAGGCCATGTTGCAGATGATGCTTATGAGGAACAATGGAGATATCTTCTTGGGGCCGCTCTCGAGGAACTGGGAGTGGGTCTGCTCGATATGGGAGATACCGCCTATGGCGGTCCCGATGATGACCCCTACCCGAAAGGGGTCCTCGGAATCCATGTCGATCATGGCATCCTGGACGGCCATCTGGGATGCGGCAATGGCATATTGTATGAAGAGGTCGGTTCGTTTGGCCTGTTTACGGTCCATGTACAAGAGGGGATCGAACCCTCGGACCTCTCCTGCGACCTTTGTCCGGAATTCGGCGGTGTCGAAATGGGTTATCCGGTCGATCCCAGAACGACCTTCCAACAGGCCTTTGCAGAAGCTCGACACATGGTTTCCCAATGGCGTGACTGCCCCGACCCCGGTGACGGCAACACGTCTACTCATGGAATCCCCCGATGCCGTGCATATCTGGAGTCCTTCTGATAGCACGCAACCAGCCCTTTGTCAATTTATGGTCTGTCCCCCTAATTGCGGCCTCGGGCCGCAACCAAAGCTGCTTCTTGCACCATATCTCACAACGGAACACTCCGATTTGCTCCAACGCTACCCGGGCTCAGGCGCTCCTTGACACGGAGACGCGGGGAAAAGTAAGATGCTCTTACCAGGAAGGATGGCATGGCAGAGCCTGAAACCAGACCTAGGTGGCCTAAAGACAACGGGATGGTCATTCACGAGCGCGAATGGGAGGCTGCCGTCTCGTACCTGGTGCACCATGTGGCCCTCCAGACTTGGGGACAGATCCAGGAGGCCATCAGGAGGAACGGGCCCAGGTGGTATGTGGGCGAAGGGCAGCGCCTGGGTCGTGCGGTGCGTTATCTCCTCTTGCGAGGGGGGTTTCGCTGGGGTGCTGTCTGCATGCAGGCCAACTGGTTCAGGCTGTTGGAGGAAGGGGCCAAGAGGGTCTTCTTCGCAAAGCTGATCGTCGAAGACAGGGAGGGCCAACGAGAAGAGATCTGAAGACCCATGGCGATGCACCTTGCCCCCGTAGCTCAGGAGGATAGAGCAATGGATTCCTAATCCATGTGCCGCGTGTTCGAGTCACGCCGGGGGCACCACGGGGTAAAGGGGGGGCTAGTGCTAGCCCCTTCGTTTTTTTGGGGGGGCCCTATGCTAGGTCTTGACCCGAGCGTCGACCTGGCAAGGGTATTTCTTCTTCATCGCGTCGGTGTATAATCCGCCTTGACCGGTACAAGCCTGTGGGCCGTGTTGGGCGTAGCACCTTCCTGCGGACTGCATCGCCGGGAGGGCGGGATACAGCCCGGAGGAAGGGCGAGGGGTCACAGTGAGAAAAAGCGGAGGTAGTCGTGTCGCCAGGCGAGACAAGTGCGGGATTCCACGATAGGCCATGCATTCGGACCGGCAACAGCGCAGCGGAGATCAAACAGGCCATCCTGGATAACCTGGTTTGTGTCCAAGGCCGTTTTGCGCCCGTTGCCACTCGAAACGACTACTATCTTGCTGTGGCCTATGCTATTCGCGACAGGATATTGGGGCGATGGGCGAAGACAGCCCAGACTTACTACGAGAAGGCCAGCAGGACCGTGTGCTATCTGTCGGCAGAGTTCCTCCTCGGCCCTATGCTGGAAAACAACATGATCAACCTCGGCGTTTATGATGATGTGAGGCAGGCGGTCGAGGAGCTCGGCCTGGATTTTCATGAAATAGTTCAACAGGAAGAGGAACCGGGGTTGGGCAACGGCGGTCTTGGTCGTCTGGCTGCCTGTTACCTGG
>CAZOXN010000682.1:0-2036 GCA_964583655.1 uncultured Desulfarculaceae bacterium
GGGGTGTCCTCCCTCACCAGGGAGAGACCCACCTCACCGCTGGGGGCGGTGCGGACCTTGTGTCCTTCCCCCGAGAGGAGCTTCTCGAAGCTCTGCCTCAGCTGCGGATCATCGTCCACTATCAGGATCATGCCCAACCCTCCTCCTCCCTCACAGGCAAGGTGATGATGAAGGTGGCCCCCTTTCCCCCCTGCGACCAGAGCTCCAGCCAACCGCCGTGCTCCTCGACGATCCTCGTGGCGATGCTGAGCCCCAGTCCGGTCCCCTCCTCCTTGGTGCTGAAAAAGGGCTGGAAGATCTTCTCCTGGATGGACTCCGGCACCCCTGGACCGTCATCGCTCACCCGAATCACCGCCACGCGCCCCAGGGGTGCTTCAACCCGCTCCTCCTCTATGATCTCCACTGACCCGCCCCCGGTCATGGCCTCGCAGGCGTTGTCCAGGAGATTCACCAGGACCTCTTTCAACTGGTCAGGGTCTGCCCAGATCTCGGGGAGCCTCTCCTGGCGCGAGACCCTCACCTGGACATTGTAAGTGTCGAGCCTGTGGCGCAGGAGTTGAAGGGCCATCTCCACCACGTCCGAGGGGCTCACCCTCTGCATCTTGAGCTTGGGCGTCCTGGAGAAGTCCAGGAAGTTCCTCACGATGTTGTCTATGTGCCTGATCTCCTCCGAGATGACCTCGAAGTCCTCCCTCTGGCTATCGGAGAGATCCAGGGTCCGTTCCATGGAGAAGAGACGCATCTTCAGGGACGTGAGGGGATTTCGGATGCTGTGGGCCACCCCTGCAGCCAGCTTCCCCACCTGCGCCCATTTCTCTGACTGGACCAGGTGCTCCTTGCTCTTCTCGAGCTGCGTCTTGGTCTGATCCACGTCCACCATGAGGCTGTCGAAGCGCCTCCTGAGGGCCTTCACCTCGTCCTTGGGAAACGATCGGGAGGAATCCCCCTCCGCCCCCATGGCCAGCTGTCTTATGGGCTCCAGCACCTGGTTGACGAGCACATAGCCCAAGAGGATCCCCAAGAGGACCACCCCTGGCAGTGTGGTCATGGCTAGGTCGCTCATGAACTGCGCCCTGGCCTGTATCTCCCTCCTGGAGTCGGCGATCCTCTCTTGGTGGAGACGCTTGTACTCCTCGCACAGCCCTCGGATGACCAAGAACTGCTCCCTCACCTCCTTGTGGATCTGGACCGCGGCCTCCCGCTCCCCTGTCCTGTAAAGCCTGAGGACCTGATCCCTGGCGTGCACGTAAAGGATGTACTCTCGCTCGATGCGCTCCAGGACCTCCCGCTCCCCCTCCAAGTAGGCGGATTGCGAAGCCCTCTCCAGCCAGCGTTGGAAGGCCCCCCGATACCTCTCCAACTCATGGAGCCAGCGGGGATCCCCATCCTGCACGTAGTAGGTCACCAGACCCTTGTGCATCACCAGGGCCGCCTCGAGCTCCTGCGCCACCTGCAGTGCCGTCACGTCCCTGTCCATCATGGAGGCCAGGATGGCCCCGGTCTTGTTCACGTACTGGAGGGTAAAAAGCCCCCCGGCCAGGGCCGCCACCACCAAGGCCAAGACGATGACCAGGACCCGCCAACGCAGGCTTACCTTTTTCCAGAGCATCTCCGGTCCCGAACCCCGAGGCCGCTTTGTGAGAACCTGTGAACTTGATAGCACAGCCCCGGTCTCAAGGCAATGGGGCCCGGTGCCGCGAAACCCAACATTGAAGCTGCGTTTTACACCGTGTAAAAAATACTGGCGCACTCACGTCCATGGCCACGGTCGCCCTTCTATCCCATGGGCCGGAGCGCCTCTGTTTCAAGGCCTCCCCGTCGGTCCTCGCCTTGGCATCTCCCTTGCTAATTCAACGGCACAGAGGTCCCGAGGGAAAATCCCACACGCTCATGAAATCCATCGAAAGGGGGGGATCGCATTGGCGGACAATCACAGGACTAGAGGGACGATCAAGTTCGTGGTCTGGACCATCGCATCAGTGGCCATGGTGTACTTCGTCTTGCATTCCTACAACTCTGGCCAGATGGTGCGCTGG
>CAZOXN010000683.1:0-2019 GCA_964583655.1 uncultured Desulfarculaceae bacterium
ACCGCCTCCATGGCCTCGCGCCCCGTCTCCAGCGCCTCCACCTCGAAGCCGTCCTCCTGGAGCCATGCGCAGAGGGACTCCCTCATGATCGCCTCATCGTCCACCACCAAGACGCTGCCCTTGACCCTTTGCATCATGCCATGCGGCTCCTCACGAAGCGGCCTGCCGTGGCTCAGGACGAGCTGCACGAAGTTGTATCGTCACCGTGGTCCCTTTTCCGGGCTCGCTGTCGATACTGATGTCCGCGTCGTGCTTGTCCAGTATCCCGAAGACCACCGCGAGGCCCATGCCCGTCCCTCGCGGTTTGGTAGTGAAAAAGGGATCGAATACCTTGTGAATCTGCTCCCTGGGGATCCCCTCCCCGGAATCCTTGATCTCCACCAGGACCGTGTGAGACTCCCGGTGATACGTGGAATGGATCCCGAGGATGCGTGGCTCCCCCTTCATCGCCTCCACGGCGTTGAGGATCACGTTGAGAAAGACCTGCTTGAGTTGCCCGAAATCCCCCATCACCAGGGGGACCTCACCGAAATCCTTCTCCACCACTACGTCGCTCATGAGCAACTTGAAGTTGAGCAAGAAGAGGGTGTCCTCGATCACGCGGTGCACGTCCACTTCCCGCAGGTCCGGCTCCGAGCTCCGGGAGAAATCCAGGAGGTTCTTTACTATGTGCCCGCACCTCTCGGTCTCCTTCTCCATGGTGAGCAGGTACTGCCGGAACATCTGGGCATGTTCTTCCAGCCCCTGGCCGCTTTCCAGTTTGCGCCGGATGAGCTTCAAGTACGTCAAGATCCCAGCCAACGGGTTGCTGATCTCGTGCGCCACGCTGGCCGCCAGCTGCCCCATGGATGCGAGCTTTTCCGAGCGAATCAAGTTGATCTGGGCCCGCTTGATCTCCTCGTTCTGCTGCTGCAGCGCCTCCTTGCTCGCCTGCAGCTCCGCGGTCTTGGTCTCCAGTTCGCGATGGTATCCGTTGAGATCCTCGTTCATCTGTTCCAGCGAACGGGCCAAGATGCCTATCTCCCCGCGGGAGCGGATGGGGATCTGGCCCGAGAAGTTCCCTTGACCGATGGAGCGGACGGAGTCCGAGAGGAGCTTGATGGGCCTTATGGCGCGGAGGTAGACTATCAACGCCACAGACATCGCGCAAAACATGCTCACGAGCAGTATGCGCCATACGATCACCGGGACCTCTTCGAGACTGCGCTCCACGACCCAGAGGCTCATCCCCACGTGCACGCTAGCTATGTTGCCTGCCCTCACCGGGACGGACACGTCTATCACCCCTTCTCCTCCCATGGCCGAGACCTGGGTGCCTCCCTCCCTCTCCGATCCGATGCCCGGATTGGGCAGAGGACTTGGTCCCTCTGGGGTCCTCGCCAAGACATCCCCGTTGGCGTCTCGCAGCGCCACGTACGTCACACCGTATATGTGGCTGAACTGCCCGATGAGTTCGGAAAGCCGCTGGAGATCCTCGAAGGATGATCCGCGTTGAATGGAGCCCGATATGGCCAAGGCGATGCTTTCTCCCTTTGCCGCGAGATCCTGGCGAAGGGACTCCGCGTACTTGTTTCGAATGATCAGGGAGCTGATGACCCCAAAGACCACTAGGCTCAGAAGGGCCAGCACCCCTATCTGGTAGGCCATGCCGAAGCGGGAAAAAAGTGGCCGCTGCATCTCCGTGACCAAGCCCGTGCAGGGGTCTACGGTCCCGAGAAATCCACGGGAAACCCGTCCGAGACCCGCCACCGCCTTCCTCCGAGACTCCAGCTCCAGAGAAACGGAGAGGAATGAGGCAAGGTGCGTCAAAGCTCCCGGATTATTTAACCACACAGGGGCTCAATCATCAACACCGGCACCTCTTCCCAGGCGCCCCCTGAAGGATCTCGTCAGGTCCTCCAGGTCCTGCACCCTCAGGATGCGCAGCATGAGACAGTAGACCAGGACTCCAGCACCAACGCTCGCCACGAGTACGCAGAGACTGTAAATAAGGTGTGTGGTCCCACTCCACTCCACCCC
>CAZOXN010000684.1:0-2013 GCA_964583655.1 uncultured Desulfarculaceae bacterium
CTCGATCTTCTCGTTCACCCCCCCTATGGGCTGGATCTCACCCTTCTGGTTCACCGATCCTGTGACGGCGATATCCTGGCGGATAGGCAGACCGGAAAGGCTGGAGAGTATGGCGTAGAGCTCCGCGGAAGAGGCGCTGTCCCCCTCCACCCCGCTGTATGACTGTTCGAAACATATGCTGGATGCCATGCTCAGAGGCTTGTCCTGTGCGTATTTCCCCCTGAGATAACCGCTCAGGATGTAGACCCCTTTGTTGTGGATGGGTCCGCCCAACTGGGCCTCTCGCTCGATGTCGATGACCCCAGCCCTCCCCATGGCGGTCTGGGCCGTGATCCGGGACGGTCTTCCGAAGGAGATGTCGCCGAGGTCATAGACAGAGAGCCCATTGACCTGCCCCACCTTCCACCCCTCGGTGTCGATCAAGATCGACCCTTCGGCGATCATCTCCCTGATCTTCTCCTCCACCAGGTTGTGGCGCCAGTGGCGGTTTTCCACCGCCCGATCCACATGGCTTGCCAGGACCGTCTCGGAGCCCTCCTTGCGGGCCCAGTACGCGGCCTCTCGTATCACGTCAGCCACGTGATGGAAGCGCGTGCTGATCTTGCTCCTCCTGCCGGCGATACGCACCCCGTGCTCCACCAGGGCCACCACTGCCTCCGCGTGGAAAGGGGGAAGGCCTTCGTCCAGGGTCTTCTTCCTGATGAAGCCTGCATACTCCCGCACCGCCTCACCCACGTTGTCCATGACCGTGTCGAAGTCGGCCTTGATCTTGAAGACCTTCTTGAAATCGTCGTCCCTGTAAAAGAGGATGTAGTATATCTCGTTGTCCCCTATCATGATCACCTTGACGTCGGTCTTGATGGGCTCAGGCTTCAGAGACGGGGCGGCCAGGAACATGAAGGGGTCGAAGCTCTGTATCTCCACTTCCCCCTGCTTGATGCTCTTCTTCAAGGCAGGCCACACCCCTGGCTCTGTCAGGGCGTCCAGGGCATTGATGATCAGGAACCCGCCATTGGCCTTGACGAAGGATCCCGCCTTTATCTTGGTGAAATCCGTCCTCCATACTCCCCTCGGGTCGTAAGAGCGCTCCACCGTCCCGAAGAGGTTTCGGTAGGTCGGGTAGGACTCGACGATGACAGGGGCACCTTGAGTCTCCGAGTTGTCCACCAGCACGTTCACCTGAAAGACGCTGTACGGGTCCTGGGCATCCGGGGCTGGCGAGAAGGGCATCCCCTGCGGTTGGCCTTCGGCTCTCGGTCTGAATATGTCCAGATTCTCCAGGAGATACCTCTTGACATCGTCCAGGTAATCCAGAACGGCCTGGCGCTCGAAGCGCCGCGCGACGGCCCCTATCTCATCGGAGATCACAGGGCCCACCATCTCCTGATCCAGGGCCTGAAGCTTCTCCAGGAGGTCTTTCTCCAGGTCCCGCACCCGGAATATGCGATCGCCCATCTCCTTGACCAACTCGTCGTACTCCTTGCGCATGGCCTGGAAGCGCTCAGCCGGGAAATCCCCCTTCTCCACCATAGACTCCAGTTGCTCCCAGGGGACAGGGTTCCCCTCCACAAGGGGCACGATGTCCGTGCGGCTGACCGCTCCCATGGGGATGGCCACCATGGTGAACCCTCTCCCCTCGATCTTCTTCTCGAACTCCTTATAGATGACCTTCTCTTGAGCGCGCACCCCCTCGACGGTCTCCTTCTTGCGGTCCTGATAAAGCTCCGACTCGAAGACCTTGGGGACCTTTTCCCGCAGCGACTGTATGACCCTCTCCATCTCCTTCTTGAATGCCACACCGGAACCAGGTGGCAGATAGATCGCCTTGGGGGAATCCGGATCCTTGAAGTTGTTGACATAACAGATGTCGTCAGGGACCCTGCGTTTCAGCTTGAGCTCCTCCAGACAGACGCGGACGGAGGTGCTCCTTCCTGTCCCCGCGGAGCCGCTTACAAAGATGTTGTACCCCTCCCCCCCCATCTCCAGGCCCATTCGCAATGCCTCCAGGCCCCT
>CAZOXN010000685.1:0-2008 GCA_964583655.1 uncultured Desulfarculaceae bacterium
CCCCTCCCCAGCATCCCCTTGCCGACAACGGATGATCAGGTCCACTGTCGGGAACGGATTGCGGAAGGACATTACCACCCCCCCGCAATGGGGACACACGAGCCTCTCTCTCAATGCCGGTCCCCCCCTGGGCCTGGTGGACGCATCACGGATTCACGATGGCTGAACCAGAAGTCGTTCTCGTGAACCGGATCCCAGAACCGCCTTACCCCGTAGACCAGAACCTGCGGGGCCACAGTGGTCTCTGAACACTCATGGAACAGACGATCCACGATCATCAACAGGCCGACGACCGCTCCGTGGCGGGCCAAGGCCTGTTGTCCGTACTGGGAGCAAGTGGGATACATGGGACACCGGTCCCCATCCACCCGCGAGATGGTCGTCTGGAAAAACCTCATCGCCTCCCGAAGCAGTGACCCCTTGGGCTCCATGGCCGAGGTGACGTGACCACGGCGTTCCTCCCCCGGGGCCCTCATCCGATCCATTTCCGACCAGCAGGCCCAAGGGATCACCATGATGGCCCAATACATGACCAGGCATAGAACCACAGGGAGACGGCTTCCGAGCGGCCTCAAGGTGGGTCCCCTCCTTCCTCTGTGTTCAAGGGAGGGAGGTCCTCGAGCAATCGGTCCGGCAGACGGATCTCCTCCAGTAATTCCCTGCGCAAGGCCCGGTTGAACTTGTGGGCAGATCCCACGGCGCTGAAGATGTTGCCAGCGTACCACACGAGCTCAGCCGCGGCCAACCCCCCGGCCAGGGGGAGGTTCTCCTTCCGGATCGCCTCCACCGCGGCGGAAGCGAAGGCGGCATTGACCGAGAAGACCAACCCCGCATCGAGATACCTCTCGGTGTAGAGATGCCCTGCCCCGGGCAGGATCGCCGCCAGGGCACCAGCGACCCATGGAGATTTCTCAGGGGACGTGGCCCTGCTTCGGACCAGATGGGCCTTCTGCAACCCCCTCCGGCTCAGACCGCTCTCCCGCGGCAGGGATTCCAGGAATCGGATGGCCTCATCCCAATCCCCCCCAAGGGCGTGAGTCTCCCCTAGAAGGTACTCGGCCCTGCCCCTCAGCTCGGGATCACTGGAAAGCTGAACCACCCCAAGCAGTGTCTCCCGAGCATCACCGAGGAGGCCCAGTCGAATCTGGCATACACCCACAAAGAAGAGGGTCCTGGCCCTGACCTCTTTGGAGATCTCCATGTCCAGGAGTTCCCGGGCCTTCCTGATACCGTCCTCCCACCATCGCCCCTTGACGTAGGCCTCGACGATCCTCAGACGCGCCTCCTCGGCCTTGGGACTTCCAGGGAAGTAGTAGAGAAACCTCTTGTACTCGGTGATGGCCCTGTAATACTCTCCTTCCTTCATCAGGTGTTGTGCCAGCCCCCACTGCCCTTCGGCCTCCTCTCCCTGGGCCCAGGGACAATGGGAAGGCAACAGCCAGAGAAGGAGCCCCAAACAGGCCAGAAGACGTCCATGGGAGCAGATCATCGCCCTCCTCAAGGAGCCCCTTCTCATTTCTCGGAAAGCTCCATCACCTTGGCCTTGGCGAGATAACCGAAGTACCCCTCAGGAAAGGACCTCTCGATCTCCTTGTACACGGCCAGGGCCTCCTGGTTCTTCCCCTGCCTCTCGTAACAACGGGCGATGTTCCATTGGGCCGTCCTTTGGAACGTAGTCCCACCACGCTCCTTCAGCCCCTGGAAACAGGTCATGGCCTTGTCCAGATCGCCCTTGGCCATCCAGGCATATCCAAGACCTTGGAGGGCCAAGGCCGTCATCTCCTCCGAGTCCCTTGACGGCCCCGTTGCCATGGCGGATTCGTAGTCGTGAATGGCCTCTTCGTAGCGTCCGAGGGCATAGCAGGCATGTCCACGATAGATCCTGGCCATCCAGCTTGCCCTGGTCCCCTGGTACTGCTGAATGACCTTCTGAAATCGATCCACTGCCTTGGTCATCAGGTCCCTCTTGGCCGTCTCGTCCGTCTGCTCCATGGCATTTCTGTACACC
>CAZOXN010000686.1:0-2002 GCA_964583655.1 uncultured Desulfarculaceae bacterium
GGCCCCACCATGGGCAGGGCCCCAGGGGCCGCCACGGCCGTATCGCCCGACTTAACCAGGAAGAGCACGAGCTCAGCAGGACCGACCTGGACCACCTCCGTGGTGGCCCTCACCCGCACTTGCTCCTCCGAGCCCTCGGGATGGGACAGGGTGACGCCCCTCTCGTCGATGACTCGGACGATCTCCGGCCGTCTCCCGATCAGCCACACATCCTCGCCTGCCTTGGCCAGGAGGCCGCCGTACAGGCACCCCATGGAGCCAGCACCCACTATAGCGATCTTCACACGATCCTCCCCTTCACTCCCATCGTAACAAGGGGAGACCTGGGCCCGAGGCCCATCGAGACCTCACGGCCTCATCCAGTCAGTGAGGGCAATGACCTTCTGCCCTTTGAAGTCGTATCCGTAGAGCCTGCAGGCCCTGATCCCGTAGGAGTTCCCTGGCCCGAACTCCACCGGGGCGGAGAGGCCTTGCGTGTCGAAGTTCTGCAGGGTCTCCACCGCGGACATGAAGGACTTGCGCGTCAGTTTCTTGCCGGCACGTGTCAGGGCCTCCACGAAGAGCTTGGCCGTGGTCCAGCCATGGACCACCTGGAATGTGTCCAGGTCGGCAGCCTCTCCGTATCTCTGGACCGCTGGCCTGAGTTCCTCCAGCCCTTTCCCTGCCATGGAGGGATGGCTGAAGCTCCAGAACCCCACGAACTCACCGGCGGCCTCCTCGCCCACGGTCTTGAAGACCGGGACACCGAAGGCCCCCCACATGGATACGACGGGGATCTTGAGACCGTACCGGTGCGCCTCCTTCAGGAACAGTATGGAGGTGGCTGGGCTCCCATGGAGGAGGACGTAGTTGGCCTTGAGGTCTTGGAGCTCTTTGATCTGGGCCGCGGCCTCCACCGCGGTGGGAGGGACCGATATGTGACCTGCGAGCTTCAGACCGCGTTTGGCCAAGGCCGCCTCCGCGTCTTGGGCCCATTCATACCCGGACTGTACGCGCAGGGTGAAGGCCGCGATGCGCGGCTCCTGTTTCTTGGCGGCGAGCTGCTTCAGGGCATATTCAACGGCCAGGAAGGCTATGTCCCTGTACGAGGCGATGGTGACGAAGATGAACGGATTCTCGATCTCGGAGGGGATCGCCTGTTGCGGGCCGAACACCGGGACGCCCAGCTTCCTGATCTCCGGATCCAGGGCCGTGCTCTGGCTGCTCCCGGAGAGTCCGACAATGGCGAAGACGTTGTCCCGATCCATGAGCTTTCGGAATGCCGCGATGGCGAGAGGGACCTGGTACTTGTCGTCTTCGGTGATGTATTGGATGGTCCTCCCCGCCACCCCACCCTTCTCCTTGTTGACGTACTCGAAGTAAGTCGAGATCCCCCTGCGGAAGGGACCCGATGTGGATACGATGGGGCCAGTCATGTCCCCTATGTACCCCACCTTGATCATGGTCTCGGTGACCCCGGGTGCCACATCCTCGCCCACCGCCATCGCGCTGGACAGGAGAAAGGGCACGAAAAAAGGGGCTGCCCACGACACAAGGAGGGCCCTCTTCAGCCAAATGCCAATGCGTTCCATCTCCTACCTCCATGAGTGGGATACGTCGAGGCAGACCCTCGACAACGGCCTCGGTGCCTTTTTTACGGGCGTGGCACTTCCCTCACGCGGCCACGCGAGGTGGCTCATGCACGAGGACTGTCACTCCCCACCTCTTCAGGCGTACATCTCCTGGATGAGGTCCTTGAACCGTTCTTCTACAACGCGCCTCTTGACCTTGTAGTTGGGCGTGAGTTCGTCTTCCGCATGGTCCAGTTCCTTGGGGAGGAGCCGGAAACTTCGAATCCTTTTCCCCTCTGGCAGATCCTGGTTGGCCCTTTGGACCTCTGCCTCCATGAGGGCCACCACCTCCGGGTTCTCCACCAGGCTCCTGAAGGTGGTGTACGGAATCCCCTTCGACCTGGCCCAGTCCGCCACCATGTTGTGATCGACCTGTATAAGGGCCGTCAGAT
>CAZOXN010000687.1:0-1991 GCA_964583655.1 uncultured Desulfarculaceae bacterium
CTGCCTGCGCCAAGCGGGGCGCCGCGGGCAGGCGAGCAGTTCCGAGGGATGGCGCCCCCCGCGATGACTCAAGTCGATGGGGGTTCGGGTCGTGCGTCTGGAGGCCTGGTGGCGCCCGGATCCCTGTGTGTGTTACGATGGATGGGAAAAAGGGGGGGACGAACCGGTTCCCTCATCATCTCTTGGGCCGGAGGCAAAGGTGATCAGCTCTCTCATGGGCAAGGTGGGTTGGCTTCTCCCGTGCGTCTCCTGGATCTTGGGTTGGGGACTCGCATGGGGGTGGACCGCTGAGGAGGTGATAGAGGGGATCCAGCGCCGCTACCAGGAGGTCAAGGACCTCCAGGCGGATTTCAGGCAGGAGACCACCCTGCCCACCATGGATCGGGTCAACGAGGCCACGGGTCAGCTGTACCTCAAGATCCCTGGAAAGATGCGCTGGGATTACGCAGGGAGACAGAAGAAGAGCTTCGTGATAAACGGTCAGACCATGTGGTTTTACGAGCCGCTGGAGCGTCAGGTGACGATAACAGATCTGTCGCGTCTGCCCAATGCCCACGAGCTCATGAGTTTTCTCACTGGGATGGGGGATCTCAAGAGGGACTTTCAGCTGGAGAGGCCAGGGCCTGTCCAGGAGACCAGGGAGGGGTACCTCGTGGTCCAATTGGTTCCCAAGACCAAGGCGTCTCAATGGACTCATCTGAGGCTCGTGGTAGACCCCAAGAACTTTCAGGTGGTCCAGAGCGCCTTCGAGGGTGTTCAGGGGGACCGAACGGTCATCGACTACACGAATATCCGCACACAGCAGGGGCTACCCGATGAGCTCTTCACCTTCCAGGTCCCCCAAGGGGTGGAGGTCCTCCACTACCCCCCGAAGGAGGAGAGGTGAGCCCCGCTGTGGACCGGCTGGTACGACGAGGGACGGTCCACCTCGTCAGCCTCGGGTGCCCGAAGAATCTGGTGGATAGCGAGGTCATCCTTGGCCACTTGAAGAGGGCAGGTTACAGCCCTGTGGCAAGGCCCGAGGAGGCGGAGGTGATAGTGGTCAATACCTGCGCCTTCATCAGGGAGGCCAAGGAGGAGTCCATAGAGACCATCCTCTCCTTGGCGAACTGGAAGGTGGATGGGCCCTGTCAGGTCCTGGTGGTGGCCGGGTGCCTCCCTCAGCGTTACGGGGAGGAGCTCCTCGAGCTCCTGCCAGAGGTGGACCTGTTCCTGGGCACCGGGGAGGTTCCCCTGTTCGCCGAGCGTCTCAGGGCCTTCGAGAAAGACCGGCTTCGGTCCTGCCACCGGGAGGGGTGGAGTTATCTGCCCAATGCAGAGGACCCTCGCTTGCGGGCTACCTCGTTGCCCGTGGCCTACGTGAAGATAGCCGAGGGGTGCTCCAATGGATGCTCGTACTGCGTGGTCCCCTCCATCCGCGGTCCCCTGAGGAGCAGGACAGTGGGGTCCGTCGCTGCAGAGGTGCGGGCCCTGGCCGGGCAGGGGGTGAAGGAGGTCATACTGGTTGCCCAGGACACCACCGCCTTTGGGTTGGACCGGTCATCGAGGAGCGAGCTGCCGGAGCTCCTCCTGGCCCTGGACGAGGTGGATGGGTTGGAGTGGATCCGGCTCATGTACGCGCACCCGGGCCGCGTGACGCATCGCCTGGTGGAGACCATGGCAAAGATGAAGAAGATCTGTCCGTACCTGGACCTCCCGATCCAGCATGTCGCCCCTGAGATCCTGCGCAGGATGAACCGTGGTCCAGGGCCCCGGGGGATCCGTGAGCGCATCCGGCGGCTCAGGGAGGCCATCCCAGGGATCCACCTGCGGACGACCTTCATCGTGGGCTTTCCAGGGGAGACCGAGGGAGATTTTCGCGAGCTCATGGAATTCGTGAGGGAGACCCGGTTCGAGTGGATGGGCGCCTTCCCGTACTCCAGGGAGGAAGGGACCGCTGCGGAGGCCCTGGGCCGCGGCCCAGCCAAGAGGACGGTGGAGCGAAGGCTCCA
>CAZOXN010000688.1:0-1991 GCA_964583655.1 uncultured Desulfarculaceae bacterium
GGGTGAACCCACGTTGGTTTCTGCTGATCCTCATCTCCTGCCTACCTCCTTATCTGGGATTCGTCTCCTTAGCTCTCTGTTGGCGCCGGATCCTTTCGGAGCAAGAACAGTGCCAGACACGATGGGTCTCCCCTTTTCCCCTGAGCTCCTGCGGCCCGTTCCGACAAGGGTCCACGGTGGCTCGCCACAGGCGGGCAAAGGGGCGAGATCCACGATCACGGCCATACCAGGGGCGGCATGGACCGTGTCGTCGAACCGTCGCATGGCCTGTCGAGGGACCGACAGCTCCTAACCGTCGGCCCTCATCCCGTGTCTCCTCATGAGGTCGTAGAGCGTGGTCCTCGGGACGCCCAGGTCCTGGGCCGCGGCCGAGATCCTCCCCTTGTGCCTTCCCAGGGCCGCTTGAAGCCACTGTCGCTCCAGGGCCGCCCTGGCCCCGGCCAGATCGAAGCCAGGGGCCACCGGGAAGGCCTCCGGTCCGATCCCCGTGGCCAGGGGCCCCTCCTGGGGCCTCAGGCCCACTTCCTGCAGGCCTATGGGCCCGCCCCTGGACAGGATCATGGCCCTGGAGAGGAGGTTCTTCAACTCCCGGACGTTCCCCGGGAAGGTGTATTCCAGGAGGGCCTTTTCCCCCTCTTGGGTGAGCACAGGGACCCTCATGCGGAACTCGTGGCCGAGCCGGACCAGGAAGTGTCTGGCAAGGGGGAGTATGTCCTCGGGCCGCTCTCTCAAGGGCGGGATCCTGATCTCCACCTGATTGAGCCTGTGATACAGATCCAGCCTGAATCGGCCCCTCTTGACCTCCTCTGACAGGACGCGGTTGGTCGCCGCCAGGACCCTGGCATCGGCCTCCATGGTCCTTCCGCCTAGGGGGGTGTATTGCTTGGTCTCCAGGAACCTAAGGAGCTTGGACTGGAGCTCCAGGGAGAGCTCCCCCACCTCGTCCAGCAACAGGGTCCCGCCCTCCGCCTGGCGGATCCTCCCCTCCCTCCTCTCCGTGGCCCCGGTGTAGGAGCCCTTCTCCGCGCCGAAGAGCTCGGACTCCCCGAGGCTCACGGGGATGGAGGTGCAGTCCACCACGACCCAAGGCCTGTTGCGCCGCGGGCTCAGGGCGTGGATGAGCCTCGCCACCAACTCCTTTCCGGTCCCGGTCTCCCCGCAGATGATGCAACTGACAGGGAGCGGGGCCACCGCACGGGCCTGTTTCATCACCTCCTCCATGGCAGGAGAGGCCGTCACCATGGGGACGGGGAGGTCCAGGCGCTGGGCGTGGACGAAGCCGGTCTCCAGCTCCCTCCTGTAAAAGGCCCTCTTGATGAGGGTCAGGAGCAGATCCTCGTGCACCGGCTTGACCAGAAAGTCGTAGGCCCCCAGGGCCATGGCCTCCCCGGCCGTGGCCCGCTCCCCGTGGGCGGTCATGACTATGACCTTGAGGAACTGGTCCGCCTGCATGGCCTCCTGGATCAAGGCCAGGCCCTCCACCGGCTTCTCCGGATAGGGCGGGAGGCCCAGGTCCACGAGGGCCACATGGATCCCCCCTCTCCTCAGGAGCCCCATGGCCGCCTCTCTGGAGGAGGCCACCTGGACCTCGTGCTCCTTCTTCAGGAGCCACCCGAGCTGTGCGGCCAGGGCCTCGTCATCCTCCACGATCAAGACGCTGATCAAGCCAGACATAAAAGACGCTCCCTCGGCCCTCGTTGGGCCTGTACCCGATCCTCCCCCCCATGCGTTCCACCAGGATCTTGGCCTGGTAGAGCCCAAGACCGCTTCCGCCCCTCTTGGTGGTGAAGAGGGGCTCGAAGAGCCTGTGACGGTCCTCGGGGCTGACCCCAGGCCCATTGTCTGCGACCTCTATCGTGTAGCCGCCTTCCCTCTGACCGAGTCTGAGCTGGATATCGCCATGGCCGGCTGTGGCCTCCACGGCGTTGATCACGATGTTCTCCAGCACCTTGCGGAGGGCCTGGGCGTCCCCCATCCATGGGGCCGCCTCG
>CAZOXN010000689.1:0-1988 GCA_964583655.1 uncultured Desulfarculaceae bacterium
GTCTTAGCGGAACGACCAACCACGCGATGGACCCCCTCTCGAGGCGCCTCCCCTCCCTCCATGGACGACACATATCGCTCCCACCTGTTTCGTCCCCCCTCCTTGGCCCGGTACATGGCCACGTCTCCTCGCCTGAGAAGGACGTCCAACTCGTCTCCATCCTCAGGGAAGATCGCCACACCTATGCTGGGTGTGACCGCCAACTCCATCGCGCCCAAGCGAAATGGCTTGTGGAAGGAACCGAGGATCCTCTCGGCCACCTTCACGGCCTCCGAGGCCTCGGAGATCTGGGAGAGGAGGATCACGAACTCATCCCCGCCCAGGCGGGAGACGGTGTCGCCCTTCCTCACATTTCTCTTGAGTCGCTCGGCCACCCCGTTGAGCAGCTCATCCCCCACATGGTGCCCCATGGCATCGTTGACATCCTTGAACCGATCGAGATCCAGCATCATCACTGCCATGCGCCTGCCGTTGCGCGCTGCGTTGGCCACGGCCATAGAGAATCGGTCGGTCAGGAGGCGCCTGTTGGGGAGGCCGGTGAGGGGATCGTGATAGGCCAGATGCCTCATGACCTCCTCGGTTCGCTTGCGCTCCGTTATGTCATGGGCCACGTGGACCGAGCCCACCACGCCCCCCTGTTCATCGTGCAAAGGGGTCACCGTGATGGAGAAGTATCCGCCCAGTCTCGCTTCGTAGAGTTCTTGGGAGTGCGTCTTCCCGTCAGCATCGAGGCCTCGGTGAGGGCAATGTGGAGGCGGCTCCTTGGTGCCGTGCACCACCTCGTAGCATGGCCTCCCGATGACCGCGTCCGGATCCGCCGAGAGCCTGAGGGCCATGGCCTTGTTGATCCGCCTGATCCGATGGTCTGTACCCAGGACCGCTATGAGGTCTCGGACGGAGTCAAAGGTCCTCTCCCACTCCTGCTTGGCCTGCAGGACCTTCTGCTCCATGACCTTCCTCTCGGAGATGTCGTCGATTATGGCCATGATGCTGGTGATGCGCCCTTTCGGGTCGCGAAGCGGGGCGCCCGAGAGCCTGATGTCGATGGGAGATCCGTCTTTTTTCCTCCGGCGAAGCTCCACATTGAGGATCGTCTCTCCACTCAGGACCCGCTCGCGCAGCGAACGGAACTGCTCCTGACTCTCCTCCGGGACTATGGGAAGCGGCATGCCCAGCACCTCGTCCTCCCTCCAGCCGAACATGCGCTCCGCGACAGGGTTCCAGCTCTTGACCCTGCCCTCTGCGTCCAGGGAGAAGATGGCCAAAGGAGCTGCCCCTATGATGGCCCTCAGGGCCTGGTTCGTATCCCGCAGCTCCTCCTCTTTCTTCTTGCGCTCGGTGATGTCACGGGCCACCGCGATGAGACATTCCTCCCCGCCATAGTGGATCGGCTCCGCAGACCAGAGCATGGTGCGGATCTCTCCGGACTTCATCCGGAATCTCACCTCCAGATCCATCACCGAGCCTTGGAGCTGGAGTGTCCTAACCATGTGCATGCGCTCCGAGGGATCCACCCAAATCCCGAGCTCCAGGGCAGTCTTGCCTATCACCTCCTCCTTGGTGTAACCGCTGAGCATGGAGAATGCAGGATTGACCTCCAGGTAACGCCCTTCCGCCACGGTGCTGATCACGATCCAGTCCGGGCTCCCCTGGAAGGCCTTGGAGAACTTCTCCTCCGAGAGGCGCAAGGCCTCCTCCGCCTCCTTTCGCGGGGTGATGTCTCGAATCACCTGGGCAGCCCCGACAAGGCGGCCATCTTCGCCCAGTATAGGGTCCAAAGTCACCCTGAACCACCTCTCCCCGGCCCGGACCTCCAACTCCTCCCTACGAAGGGCCTCCCTAATCTTGCGGAACAAATCCGGCGTGACGAGATGCACCCGTCCGCAGGAGAGATCGCAGCAATTGGTGCCGAGGATATCCTTGATCTGGTGTCCCACGATCCTGTCATACGCCCCGTTGCATCTCAGGACCTGGCCCTCGGCGTCCAA
>CAZOXN010000690.1:0-1981 GCA_964583655.1 uncultured Desulfarculaceae bacterium
TCCCTACTCCCCCCATGAGAAAAAGGTCCATGACCTGTTGGGAACTGCCTGAGCCTATGTCCATTATCACGTAGTCCATGTCCAATCGTCTCAGGGCGTCCCTCAGACGACTTATATCCCTGAGGCGCGGGCCCTTCCCAGGGTAATCCAAAGTGCCGCTCACCAGATGGAGATTGCCAACCCCCGTCTCCTCCATGAAGGCAGACAGGTCGTTTTGGCCCCCGGCCAGGAACTCCCCAAGGGTGTAACGTGGCCTGTCCAGCCCGAAACAGGTGTGCAGGTTGGCACCACCTAGGTCCGCATCGACCAATAGGACCCGCTGACCGCGTTTGGCCATGGAAATGGCCATGTTGCTCGCTATGAGGGTCTTGCCCGTCCCCCCTTTTCCCCCTCCCACAGCCCATATGGCCTTTGGCCCTTTTCGGCCATCCATCCTAGACCCACCCGAAGCCCAGTGGCCCGGACCAACGGAGCCGTCTCGGCATCCAGCTGTCCCAGCCTGAAAGGTCTCAAGCCATCCCACAGAAAATTGCCTAGGCAAAATAACATGTTAGAAAGGGTAATGCAAGACAAACATGCGACCAAACGAGATCCCCCCCAAGAGATCCGCAGCGCAGCCCCCGTCTCCTGCACCGCCTTACTCCTCTTCACGGGACTCGAGCCAGGGTGAGGACGTGAACCTCGGATGCCGAGGCCTTTCTCAGGACCTTGGCAGCCTCCCTGAGGGTGGAACCAGTGGTATAGACGTCGTCCACCAAGAGCCACTTCTTGTCACGAAACGCGGCCGGCTCCACAGCCCGGAAGGCGCCCCGCACGTTGCGTTCCCTGAGACGACGGCTCAGCCCCACCTGGGGCTCTGTCCATCGCTCCCTGATCAGCAGCCCCTCCACGACCTGTGTCCCCAGCCAGCGTCCCACGCCTTTGGCCATCAGGCGGGCCTGATTGAATCCCCTCTGACGAAGCCTCTTGGGGTGGAGTGGGATGGGGACGATTCCATCCAATCCCAGGGCCTTGAGGTCTTCTGCCAGCAGCTGGCCCATCAAGAAGCCGAAGAACCTGGCCATCCAGGGCCTGGGGCCATACTTCATCCTGTGGATGAGCGGAAAGAGCTCCTCTTGGTAGACCAACAGGGAACGGGCCGAATCAAACGGCGGCGGCCGGGAGATGCAGTCTCCGCACAGATGAATCGGTGTTGCTGGTGAGGGAATGGGCTTCGCGCAGCTCGGGCAATAAGGGGGTGTCAGCCAGGGCATTTCATCGAGGCATCCCTCACAGAGGCCGTATCCCGCGGATCTCAACTCCCGTTGGGCAGCTTCACCTCCGAGGCCCCTCTCACACACCACACAGATCGGGGGAAAGATAAGATCCAACAATGGACCGAGGGAACGCCACATCCCTCATCTCTCCTCCAGCTCCTCTGCCTCTGCCGCCTCGGCCGGGAGGGCCACCTGGCGTGCGTCCACCCAAAGCCCCTCGAGGTCGTAGAGCTCCCGAATGGACTTCTGAAAGATGTGCACGACCACATCGTCGTAGTCCAGCAGAACCCAGCGCCCCAATGGTAGCCCCTCGATGCTCCTTGGCCTGATTTGGTGAGCCTTCAGGCCCTCGATGAGGTGTTCTGCTATGGCCTGAACCTGCCGGTCAGACCTTCCGGTCAAGATCACGAAATAGTCCGTGAAGGAGACGAGGCTGCGGAGATCCAGGACCACAGGGTCCTGGGCCTTGCGATCACGGGTCAAGCGGACGCACAGGAGGGACTTCTCCAGGGCATCCATCCCCCCAGCGCGGTCAACCCTGGGACGCTGCCTTCCTCCCTCTACAGTCACCTCACTCCTCCTTCTGGCGCGTTGTAAAGTCCATTCCGCCATATGTACTCCTCTACCCTGGGGGGCACTAGATACCGAATGGATCGACCGCAGCTTACCAGATGGCGGATCTCCGTGCCCGATATCTCGAGACAACGAAACCATCGGAAATAGAG
>CAZOXN010000691.1:0-1973 GCA_964583655.1 uncultured Desulfarculaceae bacterium
CCAGCGAGGCGTGGATGCCACCCATCACCACCGGAACCCCCCTTAACCGGAACCGCTCAGCGATACCGTAGGCCGCCGGGGCATGCATGGTCATGGCCGTGAGGCCCACCAAGTCCACTGGCTCGTCGTAGTCGATCTCCTCGACGTTTTCGTCCGTGATGCTGACCTCGACATCAGGAGGAGTCAAGGCCGCAACGGCTGGAAGGGTCAGGCGAGCGAACCAAAAAGAACGAATGTCCTGTCGGTCCTGCTGGTTCCATTCACCTCTGAACTTCGGTTCGATCAGTTTTATCCGCATCTCTTAGCCCCACGATCTTCCTTTCCGTCTTATCTGTAGATGGTGATCCTTTGCCCAGGCCTTATCTGGGTCTTGTCTCCCAGCTGATTCCACTCCTGGATGGCCTTGACATTCACCCCATATCTCTGGGCGATGTCCCACAAGGTCTCACCCGCAGCCACCAGGTGTGAGACCTTCCTGCTGCCCGATTCCTTGGCCGCCTCCTTCTTCTCGGGGCCAGGCGCAGCGGCCACCTTCGTCTCTCCTCGAGCCGCCTTGGATACCGCTGCCTTGATGGCGCTGTTGCACTCCTTGACCTTGTCGGCCGGGACATAGACCTCGAACCGACCAGGGGGCAAGGTGGCACCCCTGAGATGGGGGTTGAGCTCCCTGAGGGCCCGGTATGTGTCTGCACACCCCTGAGCCAAGGCGATGAGGTCCAGCTCTCCCCGCTCTAAGTGCACCTCCAGCCGCTCTGTCTTGAGCGGCACATAGAGGTCATCGGGGGCCAACTCGAAACCGTAGGCAGCCGGGTCTTGCAGTATGACCTTCGCCGCCGCGATCCTGAACACGTACCTCTCGGTCTCCGAGGGGAGGACCAGATCGAAGAACGTGTTCGCCTTCTGTCGCATCATCTCCCTCTGGATCCTTTCCTCTCCTGCGTTGTAAGCGGCCACTGCCAGGAACCAATCCCCGAACAGCCTGTACAAGTCCTGGAGGTAGGAGAGGGCAGCCTCGGTGGACTTGACCGGGTCCTGCCTTTCGTCCACCCACGGTGTGACCCTGAGGCGATATCTGTCCCCGGTGCCGGCGATGAACTGCCACAGCCCCACCGCCCCCGCATGGGACTTGGCCTCTGGCCTGAGCGAACTCTCCACGATGGCCACGTACTTGAGGTCATCCGGGAGCCCCCTTGCCGCGATCTGAGCCTGCACGAGCGGAAAGTAGCGGTTGGCCCTCTTGATCCACAGGAGCACCTGTGCCACGTCATCCACCATGACCAGGAACTCCCGATCCATTCTCTCCCAAAGGGCGCGATCCCCGACAGGAAAGCGCTGCCCGAACAGCTCGAAGGACTTGGGGAAACGGTAATGCTCCATCCCCTGCAGCCGCCGAAGCCCCTCCAACTCCTTCCGAGACTCCCTCAGGGACTCCCTGAGGAGCTCCATCTCCGAACGGAGCGTCTCTATGGTCGAGCGCATGGCGGCGATCTCCGCCGCCCCATCGGAGGCCACACTGGTGCCCACCAGCATGATGATCACAGCCGTTCCTAGAAGAAAGACTCGAAGCCCCTTCATCCCCCTGAGACCCCCCAAAGGTATCCACCTCCATGGCGAGCCGCCCATGGAATACGGATGATTGTTAACAGATCCCCAGGGCCAAATCAATGGACTGGGAAGCCCGCTGCCTTGGCCTCGCCTAGCTGCTTTAGAACACCCGCCCACTTCTGCCCGCTCGTGGCCAGTGGCTCTTGTTCCGTCGGAACCAGCGGCACATCATCGGCAAACAGGGTATTCGAACTCCAAACACATGGGTCTCCTACCCCCCTGCGTGCGCCAAGCAGGGTGCAGCAGGCAGGCAAACCGCTCCGAGAAACGCCGCGACCCCGTGATCACTGATCAGTCACCTCGCACGCATACCCTGAGCTGTGTCTCCTCCACAGTCAGGCGGCCCATCAAGGGGCGGTCCTCTAGTT
>CAZOXN010000692.1:0-1967 GCA_964583655.1 uncultured Desulfarculaceae bacterium
GAAGGCAAAGCCTCCCACAGAGACCGGGCCTTGGCAGACCGCATAGACCTCCCCTTCCTGGCCCCTCAGTTGGGTCAAGAGCAAAGTGCCACCCTGGAGGCTCTTGGCATCCCCCACCGAGGAGACGAGGCCGTCGATGGTCTGGCCGATCCTTGCGAATGGTGGGAGATGCGCGGTGACCATCACCGCGGCCACGTTCTTCACCTTCACCGCCTCTGCGGGGACCTGTATCCCCATCCGTCTCAGCATGTTGGTGAGGGACTGGACCGTGAACTGGGTGTTCGATTGATCCCCAGTGCCTTGGAGACCGACCACGAGGCCGTACCCCACGAGCGGATTATCCCTTATCCCCTGGATGGAGGATATCTCCTTGAGGCGCACTGCCGGGGCCTCCGAGGCCACGGCCAGATTCACGACCAGGCTCAAGCAACCCAGGGCGATCATGAGCCACCGGTCCATCGGTGAACCCTCCATCAGAACGGCCAGAGGTGGTCCAAGATCCGCCCGAGCCACCCCGGACGCTGCTTGTCGCTCACCACACCGGCCCCGGAATAGGCGATCTGGGCATCGGCTATGGCCGTGGAAAGGATGCTGTTGTCAGGTCCCACATCCTCAGGCCGCACCACCCCCCTCAGGAGCAGGTACTGCCGCTCGTGGTTGATGATCACCTCCCTGTATCCCTCCACCCTGAGCAGACCCTGGGGGAGCACATCCACCACCTTGGCGGTGAGGGTGGCCACGAGGGTATCCTTGCGCTGGGTGGTCCCGGACCCCTCGAAATCGTTCTTGAGGGAACCGGAGGCCTCTGGCTTGAAGATGGAGGCACTTATCGGGGCCCCGAAGAAGCCGGTGACCGATGCCGAGAGGCTCGAGTCCCTAGAGGTCTTGGTGCTGGCTGACTTGAGGGCCTCTGCGCTCTCCACGATCTTCACGGTGATGACATCCCCAACCTTCCTGGCCCTCGGGTCGGAGAAGAGATCCAACATGGAACCGGAGTCTCGCCAGAGGGATCCTTCTGCAGCGGGTCGCGGGGTCCCGGCAACGCTCGGGGGCGGGGCGCTCCACTTGGGGGGTGGAGGAAGGGCTGGGGTGCAGGCTGCGGAGAACGCCAAGCCGACCAGTGACAATGCCCCCATGGACCTGATCATTCGAACCTCCGGATGCGCTGGCGACCATGCACCCGGTAAGTCATCACCGGGTGGTGGCCCTTCTCGGACCGACGTGCCTGCCTGCCGCGCCCCGCTTGGCGCAGGCAAGGCGCAGGCCCTTCCATTCTCCAGGACTTGGACTGGGATCCGCCCGAGGCGCGGCCGAGTCCGATCCCAACTCCCGCGATCAACCGGTGCGGCGCAGAAGATGAAGCAGGCCTCCTCGCTGGGTGCATCGTCGGTCCTTCCCTCAGAAATCCACCACGACGGTCTTGGCGTCCTGGACCCTGCCCGAGACCGACTGTCTGGAGGAGAGGTTCAATATCCGGATCCTCTCGCCAGCACGCCCGTCCTGGAGCGACTCCCCGGGTGCCACTATGCGCAGATGCGGCGTCTCCAGGACGATCCTCACGCCTTGCCCTTTCCTTATCAGGGGCATCTCCTTCCATTGGTCCCTGGTAACCACGGTGCCGGCATGGAGCCTCCTTGCGGCCTGCATGCCGACGATCTCGGTGGGCCCATTCACTGCCCCTGGCACATGATGGCGTCCTTGGAGTTGGGGGGCCACGTCTTCCCTCTGGACGATCTCCCCTGCCTCCACGGTCCTCGTCAGGGTCCAGACGACCTTGCGGTTCCCCTCTCCATCCTCATGGGCCGAGGCCGCGGCAGCCGTCTGGCCCCAAGAGGCCCAAGGGTAAGCCAGGACAAAGATAGACGAAAAGACAAATGATCTCATCGGCATCTCTTGCCCCTCTACCTCTTCAGGTTGTTGGTCATCTTCAGCATATCATCGGAGGCCTGTATGGCCTTGGAGTTGAT
>CAZOXN010000693.1:0-1966 GCA_964583655.1 uncultured Desulfarculaceae bacterium
CCTTTCCCCCCAGGTCATCCCATGGATCTCCCTCACCTGCCCTAGGCCTCTCTCCGGGACCACTCAGCCCGGCTCAGGAATGGACGGAGCAGATCGATGGGCACAGGGAAGATGGTGGTGGAGTTCTTCTCGGAGGCGATCTCCGCCAGGGTCTGCAAAAAGCGCAGCTGCAAGGCAGTGGGGTTGGTGGCGATAACATCGGCGGCCTCGGTCAGCTTCTTAGCCGCCTGGAATTCCCCCTCGGCGTGTATGATCTTAGCGCGCCTCTCCCTCTCGGCCTCGGCCTGTTTGGCCATGGCCCTGGTCATCTCCGGGGGGAGATCCACGTGTTTGACCTCCACCGACGAGATCTTGATCCCCCACGGGTCGGTCTCCCGGTCCAGGATCTCCTGCAACCTCTCGTTGATCTTCTCCCTGTGCGCGAGCAGCTCGTCCAGCTCTACCTCGCCCAGGACGCTCCTCAGGGTCGTCTGCGCCTTCTGGGACGTTGCCAGGTGGTAATGCTCCACCTGGATCACGGCCTTGTTGGGATCCACCACCCGGTAATAGACCACTGCATTGACCTTCACCGAGACGTTGTCGCGGGTGATAACGTCCTGGGGCGGGACATCGAGGGCCACTACCCTGAGATCGACCTTCCTCTCCATCTTGTCGATGATCGGTATGAGGATGATCAGCCCCGGGCCCTTGAGCCTGCCTATGTACTTGCCCAGCCGGAAGATCACCGCCTGCTCGTACTCCTTGACGATCTTGATGGCGGATGCCAGAAACATCAAGACCAGTATCACGATAACGATCCCACCGAAACCCGACATCACGACCTCCTTTCCGTCTTGGTCATGCCTTCTTGACCTTCAGGTTCAGACCCTGTATCTCCACCACCTGGACCCTCTCCCCGGATTCTATCACCTCGTCGCTCAAGGCGTTCCATATCTCGCCACGGACGAAGACCTTGCCCCTCGGATCCAGGCGGGTCATGGCCTCCCCCACCTGCCCAATCATCGCCTTGCTGCCCACCTCGGGCTTCCTCATGTAAGCCCTGAAGGCCAGGGCAGCCACCACCGCGAAGAAACCTGAGACCCCCACCACCGTGGGTATCAGGACGCTCCAGGTGAGCCTCTGGTACGCGCCCGGGGCGCTGAAGAGCATGATGGACCCCAGCACCAGGGAGATGACCCCTGCCACGGTCAGGAGCCCGAAGCTGCTCACCTTCAGCTCCAGGATGAAGAAGATGACCCCGAGCAGGATCAATATGATCCCGGCGTAGTTCACGGGGAGGGTGTGGAGGGCGTAGAAGGCCAGTATCAAAGAGATGGCCCCTATCACCCCCGGGAAGATGGAGCCCGGGTGGGCCAGCTCGAAGTAGAGGCCCGCCAGTCCGATCATCATCAGGAGGTATGCCACATTGGGATTGCTGAGTGCATCCAGCAGCCGTTGTCGCCACCCCATACGCACGTGCTCTATGGGGAGGCCCTGGACATCGATGGTGACTCGCCCGCTGGGCCTCTCCAGGACGCGGCCGTGGAGCTGCCGAAGGAGGTCCGAGAGGTCCTGGGCCACCAGATCTATGACCTTTTCCTGCAGCGCCTCCTCGGCCGGTATGGAGACGCTCTCCCGAACGGCCTTCTCAGCCCAATCCGCATTGCGTCCCCTCTTGGAGGCGATCCCCTTGATGTACGCCACAGCGTCGTTCTCCACCTTCTTGGCCATCTCGTCTGGCATATCCTTGCCGCCCATGGCGACCGGGTGGGCCGCCCCTATGTTGGTCCCGGGCGCCATGGCCGCCACGTCCGCGGCCATGGTGATGAAGACCCCAGCGGAGGCCGCCCTGGCCCCGCTCGGGGCCACGTATACCACCACAGGGACCTCGCTGGCCAAGATGAACTTGACGATCTCCCTCATGGCAGTATCCAGCCCACCGGGTGTGTCCAACTGGATCACCGCGAGGGGAGAACCCTGTTCCGCC
>CAZOXN010000694.1:0-1954 GCA_964583655.1 uncultured Desulfarculaceae bacterium
CTTCTTGCAGGATCGGGTCCAGATATCAGAGCACGCAAGTGGTGCGGGAGGGACCCAGGTCAATCTGAAACCCGGAGATTCGGTCACACTGGAGGAGCTTCTCAGGGCGGTCTTGGTCAGGTCCGCCAACGATGCGGCTGTGGCCGTGGCCGAGCACATCGCTGGCAGCCCCGGGAGGTGCGTCCAGATGATGAATGGCCGGGCCACGGGCCTGGGTATGCACGACACGGTCTTTCACAACGTCCATGGCCTCCCGTGCAGCAACGGGGAGGACAACACCTCCACAGCTTATGACATGGCCATCCTCGCCCGGGAGCTCACCCGGTATCCCGAGGTCCTGGAGTGGAGTTCCCAGCCTGCGGTCAAGGTGCATGACGAGTCCTATACGAGCACCAACAAACTCCTCGGCCTCTATCCGGGGCTGGATGGGCTCAAGACCGGGTACATAAGGAAATCCGGGTTCAACATGGCGGCTACTGCGGAACGGGACGGCCTGCGCCTCATCGCCGTGAGCATGGGCTCGCCCAGCAGCCAGGTAAGATTCAGCGCCATCCAGGACCTCCTGACCAAGGGGTTCAACCGTTTTCAAAGCAAGGCCGAGGGATCGATCCTCCCGGTTGCCAAGGGCGCCACCACAGGGTCGCGCCCTACCCCCCACGTCCTCGGCGGCCCCCCCGCGGGATCCCGCCCAGGGGCCGGTTCGTGATGGCCCTGGCGGGCCCTCGAGGCATCTCCCGCAAGGCCGTTGCCCCGAGGTGAGGTCAAGGTCACGATCTCTCTGTCACCAACAGTCGGGTGTGGGAAAGGAGGCCCGAGGCCTCTGCGAGGTTCGGCATGAGCCTACACATCGGCCCGAAGGGGCTCCGAGAGATGGAAGATGTCGCGAGGTCGGCCGTGATGAAGGCAGGGGATCTTCTTCGAGCCCGGCTGGGGACATCCTTGTTCATCAGCGGCAAGAGCCCTTTCGACTTCGTGACCGACGTGGATCGAGAAAGCGAGGCCCTGATCGTGGATTCGATTCGAAGGAGGTTTCCGGGTCACGGCATTGTCTGCGAGGAGGGGGGCGCGGGCGAGACCGACCCGGATGCCGAGGTGACCTGGGTCATCGACCCCCTGGACGGCACCACCAACTTCATCCATGGATACCCCTTCTTCTCGGTCTCCATCGCCGTGCGTGTGGGCCAGGAGACCTTCCTCGGCCTGGTGCTGGACCCCGTCCGCGGGGAGCTCTTCAGCGCGAGGAAGGGTGAGGGGATGGAGTTGAACGGCCGGCCTGTGGCCAGGAGATGGGGGGCGAGCCTCCGGGAGGCCCTCGTGCTCACCGGTTTCCCCTTCCGGGCCAAGGGGCTCCTGAAACCGTACCTCCAGTGCTTCGCACAGATCCTCCTCGAGGTCAGCGACATGCGCAGATGCGGCTCCGCTGCCCTGGACCTGGCCTACGTCGCGTGCGGGCGGGCGGACGGATTCTGGGAGGCCGGCCTCCGAAGCTGGGATATCGCAGCGGGTGCCCTCATGGTCATGGAGGCCGGTGGGGTGGTGAGCGACTTCTGGGGACAGGACAATTACCTGCATAACGGCCACATCGTGGCCGGCTCCCCGCTGGTCCATCCCTTTCTCCTGGCCCAGGTCGGGGCCCACCTGGCCCAGGCCGTAGGTTCGCCCAGAGGGATGACATCCCCCGGGGACTCCATGGATGGCCCCATGGGGTGCTGAGCACGGAGGCATTGAGGCCAGGAAAGCAAGAATCAGTGACTTTTGCCGGTTGCCAGTGGTGAGTCGCTTGTGGTCAATGTCAACCGTCCATGGACCACTTGCAACAAGCCGTGCACGTGCGGTACGGCATGTGGTCCCGGGGGGTGACGGCATTTCTCTCCGCTTCAAGTCTTCGGCGCTTGATTTTCCGAAGGATTTGGCCTCCGGGGGATGCTTGCCCCCTCCCTCGGTCGGCCTCAGC
>CAZOXN010000695.1:0-1952 GCA_964583655.1 uncultured Desulfarculaceae bacterium
CACTGAGGCCGACCTCCTTTCCACGCTCATTGATCATGTCGATGAGCATCTGAAGAGCCGGCCTCGCCGGATCCTGCTTGGCAGGCCAAGCGGACCATAGTTTCAGTTCCACGGCCTTGGGGGCTGCAAGCGAGGGCAGTCCAACCCAGAGAATGCAGATCGCACAGGCCGCAATCGCCACCAAGGTCCAGCTCCTCATCGGTCTCATATCCCCTCTCCTTTTCCATTGGTCAGTGACAATCCTCGCCCGAGAAAAACCCTCAGGCCTCCATGCGCGAGTTCCAGGCAAGGAAGCGTTGGGGACTTACGACCCCACGTTGCGCTTCCAAACTTTCTTTCCTCCTTGAGACGGTGCCCGGTTCATCCCAGCTGGTAGCTCATGACACATCACCCCCTTTTCTCTCCCCCATGTGGGCCAAAGACCTGATGGTTTCGAGCCGCCTGTCGACCAGGGCCTGAATCTCTCCCACATCTCTGTCTGTTAAGTGATCGAACTTGCGCATTGTCCTCAGGAAGTCGGCGATGGGCCTGGGCTTCTTGGGCTGGTAGGTGAAGCGATAACGTCCTCCCACATACTCCCACAGGGGAAAGTAGTTCGTTTCCACTGCCAGTCGACACACCTCGATGGCCAGGGCGGTGCTGAACCTCCAGCCGGTGGGGCATGGGCTCAGCAGATGGATGTAAGACATGCCATCTTTAACTTCCATGGCCCTGTTCAACTTCTCGGCATAGTCCTCGGGAAAGCCTATGGTCGCTGTGGCCACGTAAGGGATGTCGTGGGCAGCCATGATCAGGGGCATGTTCTTGGCGGGCCTCTCTTTGCCCCTCTTCCTGACACCTACCGGGGTTGTGGTCGTCCAACTGAGATAGGAGGTAGTGCCGCTCCTCTGGATCCCGGTATTCATGAAGCCCTCGTTGTCATAGCATATCGCGATGATGTTTTCCCCTCTCTCGGCGGCCCCTGACAGCGGCTGGAAGCCCACATCCGCGAAACAGCCGTCTCCAGCGAAACAGACGCACTTGACATCTTTCCCCAACTTGCGAAGGTACCTCTTGTACCCCGCTGCAGTGGAGGGCAGATTTGTCATGTTCGTCATGTGAGACGGAAGGAGGCAATAGGTTCGGGTCCCCATCCCACATATGAGGAGGACCGCGCAGCCAGGCGCGCCGAAGAGCACCGTGCCTTTGCCCAGCACCCTCAGGGTGAAGCGTAACGCGAGTTCCGCAGGGCAGCCGAGGCACAGGGGGGTTCCGCGCCTCAGCTGGTCATCCTGGAGACGGCGCGCCACTTCACGGCTCCTCGCCAATTTGATTACCCCCTCCGGGCAGGCCTCGGCACACTTGGCCACCCCCCCACAGAGATCGCACTTGAAGGTCCGTCTCTGTTCCTGGGAATAATGAATCCCGCCGTACGGACACACGAGGCTGCACATCCCGCATCCGAGGCACTTTCCTTGGTCGATCCTCACTACGCCGTCGACGGCCCCTTTGGAGATCGCGCCGGTGGGGCAATTGTCCATGCAGACAGGTTCCCCGCACTGGTTGCAGGTGAGAGCCGTGTGGACCCCGAGGTGCGGTAGATGAATTGGTTTAATCCCGCTGCAGCCCGTCCCGGGGATTCCGGCTGTCTCCCGACAGACCTCTTGGCAGATCATACAGCCTTCGGGACACCTGTTCTCTTCTATGGCGAGGGTGTCGTAAAACGTCTTCACCACACGGCCTCCTAGGCTTCCAGAGAGACAGTACTTCTTTTCTCGGCCTCCAGCATGAGCCAAAGTGCAGCGTCCTTCGGCGCTCTCAAGAAGAGCTCCTTATGGGGACCCAAGGGGATCTTGTTTCTCATCAAATAGCCGAGGACGCCCCCGTCCACCTCCACGTTGAAGAAATTAGCACCCACGAGGCACCCCCCCCGGCAGGTGATCCTCTTGTAACGTCCCTCCGAGGAGTCGTTC
>CAZOXN010000696.1:0-1949 GCA_964583655.1 uncultured Desulfarculaceae bacterium
GGAAGAGGAGCTTCACCCTCGGGTCCATGCCCTGGAGGAGGCCGCGGCGCGAGGACAGGTCCCACTGGATGTAAGCAGTCCCGACGAACCTCGACAGAGCACGTACGGCTCGATCCAAGAAGGCGCTACGGCGGCGCCCTCCCCGTGAGGACTCCTCCTCACGGGGACGCTCCTGCAGCAAGAAGGGCGCTATGGTTCGCCTCATGGATCCATCCAGCTAGAAGAAGAAGGATAGGGTGGTTATCACGCGCACCTTCTCCAACCCCTCCCCTCCTTGCTGCTCCTCCTGCTCGTTCAGCCAATGGCCCACGGGGATCTTGACCCCGATCCCCAGGTTGGCATTCCACAGAGGTGGGAAAGAGAGTCGAAAGCCAGGGGTCAGGTAGAGTATACTACCTCCGGTGGCATCGAGGCCCTGCCCGTATTCCTTGTCCCTGCCGAGATTCAGGTAGTTGAGCTCCAAGATGCCATCGAGCTTGGACATGAAGCACTCAGGATCTCCGAAGATCTCGTAGATGCCCGCCAGATTCACGCGCCACTCGGTGCCGAACTTGAAATCATCCCTCTCCACGTAGAGATCCAGTCCGGTGTCCAAGGCCATGGAGAAGGCCCCCCAGATCTGTCTGGAGGCGGCCAGGCCTACGTTGAAGGAAGGGCTCCCGAAGCCAGGCTGCATCCCTGGGTCGATCTCACCTCCCAGCTTCTCTTTCCACTTGCCCGTGGGGAATGTCATCCCAGCGGAAAGGGAGAGGTAGGTGGTGCCGCTCCCCTCCAGGGTCACCGCCGTGTCCTCGGCACGGTTCAAGTCCCAACCCCTCTTGGGATCGTAATGGAAACCGAGCATCATCGAGCACCTGATGTCCCCGAACCCCTCCAAGGTCCCCAGCTCGTCCTGGCGCTTGATGTTGTAAGGGAAGTATATGCTCCCTGTCAGGAACGGGGTGATCCCGTAAGAAAGGCCCACGTTGAAAAAAGAGAAAGAGTCCTTGTTCTCCGGCTCCGCGAAGCCGAATTTCCTCCAGAAGACATGTTCGAACCGGCTCGAGATCACGATCCCCCCTTCGGGCAAGGTCAAGGGGGAGTTGGTCTCGATGGGGCTTCCAGGCCCGAATGCCAGGCTCACCCCCCCATGGTGGGCCGAGGCCCCGGTGGGCACGAACAGAACCAAGACCAGCAGCAGCAACGCGATCGTCCTCATCATCCCTCGCGCCTCCTTCGCTCTGGGCAGGGGTTCCCTGCCGCGATGTGATCGGCCTGCTGGCCCTGCGGCGGCTTCATGCCCGCCCTCTTCGGGGACTCGACCCAAGGCCCGAAGGCGCCCTGTCCCTCAAGCGGCACCCGGGGGTCCTTCAGGCCTCTTCCTGGACCTCCAGTAGGCGTATATCCCGAACAGCCCGATGATGAGGCTCAGGCCAGTGACGAGTCTCGTGTGAGTCGCCACCAGGGGCTTGCTGAAGCCCTCCAGCCCCATGGCCTGGTCAACCTTGAAATCGATGGTGATCCCATGGAATCCGTGGGCCGACTCCCCCAAGACCTTGACCTTCCACTCCCCTGGCCTGTCGGGCAGCAGGGAGAGGCAACCCCTGCGGTCCGTGCGGCCCACCTGGTAGGGGTCGGTGTCCCCCGGACCGAAGACCTCGTACTCCGCGTAGCTGGCCGGATCGTCCGCGGCGTAGAAGACCCGTATGGTGATCCCCTTTTGCTCCACCGTGTAATGGATGGTATGGGCCAGGGCCACCTGGCCCCACCAAGGGAGCGACCATAGCCAGCCGGTCACGATCATCCACCTTGAAGCCGGCCTCAGCATCCCCCGGCTCATCTCCTCACCTCGAAGCAAAGGGTTGATGTCACGTTGAGGAAATCGGCCTCTGGGTCCCCCTGGAGGGGCTCCTTGATGGTGACGGCCACCAGCTGGGTGGTGTTCACGTTGGGCACCGCGTCGGCGGTGC
>CAZOXN010000697.1:0-1935 GCA_964583655.1 uncultured Desulfarculaceae bacterium
CTCGAAGACAGAATGTGGATCCCCCTCCATGATGGAGCGGTCCATGAAGGCGCCAGGGTCCCCCTCGTCGCCATTGCATATGGTGTACTTGGGAAACCGGTCGTACTTGCGACACTCCTCCCACTTGAGGCCGGTGGGGAAGCCAGCCCCGCCCCGCCCCCTGAGCCCGGAGACCTTCATCTCCTCGATGACCTCGTCAGGGGTCATGCTGGTGAGGACCTTGACCAGGGCCTGATAACCGTCGCGCGCGATGTATTCGTCGATCTTTTCCGCGTCGATGAGCCCACGGTTTCGCAAGGCGATGAGGCGTTGGTTCCCGAAGAAACCGATGTCCTTGAGGAGTGGGACCTTCTCCTTCTCCAGGGGCTCTTCGAAGAGGAGTTCCTTGACGGGCCTCCCTTTCAGCACATGCTCCTCCACCAACCGTGGCACATGCTCCGGCTTGAGCTTGTTGTAAAAGATCCCGTCGGGGAAGACCGTCATGATGGGACCCATGGCGCAGAAACCGTTGCACCCGGTGATGATCACCTGGACTTCCTCGTGGAGTCCCCTCTTGACCAACTCCTCCTCCAGGGCCTGTTTGACGGCCGGGGTCCCACTGGCGATGCATCCGGTGCCCCCGCAAAGCATCATGTGCATTCTGTAAGTCTTCAAGGTTTGGATCCTCCCCAGATCAGCCCGATGTCCCCTTGTCCTCCCCTACCTCTTGGAGCTGCTCGTTGTCCGCAGCCTGTGGCCCGTCGAGCCACGCATTTGAACGATGCGGGTCCGGTTCGATCACGGACAACATCCCCCTGGCAGAGCTCTTCTCTTTGTACTTGTTGAAATGCCATCCTCTCCGCATCACTCACTGGAGGTGTCTTAGCCGGCCGTGGTCTCACTGCCCCTGGCCAGGGCATATTCCTCCACCACCTTCCCCCCGATGATGTGCTCCTGGAATATGCGCCGGGCCTTGTCCGGATCCAGGTCAACGTACTTGAGCGGGGCCTTGCCCAGTATCTCCACAGTGGCCATGGGCTCCCGGTTGCAAAGCCCAGCACACCCGGACTGGGTCACGATCACATCCAGGACACCGGCCTGTGTCACCGCGTCTAGGAAGGCGTCCAGCACCTTCCTAGCCCCGGAGGCGATGCCGCAGGTCCCCATGTGCACGGTGATCTTGGCCCGGTGCTCCCCCTCCCGCAGGGTCATGCGGGCCATCTCCCGCTCCTTGATCTTCCTCAGATCCTCAATGCTGATCTTCCCCACGCTATCACCCCTCCCCCCAGGCATGAGGGCCCAAGGCCAGCCATCCTCGGTTCACTTGTATTGATCCAAGATGTCCATCACCTTGCCTGGCTCCAAGGCCCCATGTGTGTCCTCCCCGACCATCATGACCGGGGCGAGCCCGCAGGCCCCCAGGCACCTGACCTCCAAGAGGGTGAATCTGCGATCCGACGTGGTCTGCCCCACCTTGATGCCCAGCTCCTGTTGGACCTTGGAGAGGATCTCCGGCGCCCCTTTCACGTAGCAGGCCGTGCCCAGGCAGATGCGGACCGTGTGCCTCCCGCGCGGGATCATGGTGAAGAAGGCGTAGAACGAGACCACCCCGTAGATGTAGCTCTGGGAGATGTTGAGCCCGCGGGCAAGACGAGCCTGTACTTCTCGTGGCAGGTACCCGATCATCTCCTGCGCCTCCTTCAGGGCAGGGATCAGGTAACCGTGTCGACCTGCATACTTGGCAATGACCGCATCGAGCTTGGCCAACTCCTCCTCCGGGAGCGCTTCAACCAGCTCCACCGTACGTTCCTGCGCCACCTGAGTCATTTTCCCCTCACATGCCCAAAGCGATTGTCAGTGGCCTTCTCGAGTGAACCGCCCCAGGGACATCCTCGCGTCTTGGCAATGTCGCCATCGCGCCCCAGAGCTCACCACTGACGACTTGCAATTTGCCCA
>CAZOXN010000698.1:0-1925 GCA_964583655.1 uncultured Desulfarculaceae bacterium
GAGGAGACCCATGGCCCTCTTGGCCATGGGCGACTCCGGAGTGTATCCGTACATGCCCATCATCTCCAAGACCCTTCCGGTTACGTCCGCTGTCGGAGGATCGATCATGGCCTCCAAGTCCGCAAAAGGGATCCTGTTGAGGAACTCCTTATCATTGTTGACGTCGAAGGCAGCCCATCCCCCGTTGCGACTCCTCATCCCGAGGACCCATTTGATACCTCGCTGGACACGATCCTGGTCATCCCCGTGGCCGTTTCCGCCGGTCTTCTTGAGGGCCATGAGGACAACGGCAGAGTCGTCCACATCCGGGTACCAGTCGTTCTGGAACTCAAAGGCCCATCCCCCGGGCTCAAGACCAGGATTCTTGATGGCCCAATCGCCAGGACCCTGGATCTGTTTGTCCATCAGCCACCGCCTTGCCTTCACCAGTGCCGGATGGTCCTTGGGGAGGCCGGAGTCAGCGAGGGCGATGGCGGTGAGGGCCGTGTCCCAAACCGGCGATATGCAAGACTGGAGGCGGAGTTGACCTTCCCCCTCAATGGTGAATCTCTCCAGGGCCTCCAGACCTTTGGCCATCACCGGGTGGTCGGGCCGATACCCTATGCAGGCCAAGGCCAGCAGGGAGTTGACCATGGCAGGCTGGATCCCCCCCCAGTCACCGGTGGGCTCCTGATGCTGCAGGATCCATCTCTCGACCCTCCGAACTGCCACCCCTCGCGTGGGGCGAAGCGGCAGTCGTTCCCACCGTTTCAATACGGCGTCCAGGGCGCGAAACGCCGTCGAGACCTTGAAAGGGCCAGACGCCAGTGAGGCCCCTGACAGGGCCCCGTGGAGCTCATCCAGCCTCTGGGGAGCTGGCAACTCGACCACTGGGCGACGGAGGAGCAGGATGGAAATGGGTATCAAAGTGGCCCTGGCCCAGCTGGAGAAGTCGTAAACGGTGAAAGGAAACCACCTGGGCAGCAGCATGACCTCCACGGGCAGCGATGGGAGCCCCTCCCATGGGTATTGCCCGAAGAGTGCGAGGAATATCTTGGTGAATATCCGTGTGGCCTCGATCCCACCCATGTCGGCTATGGCCGCCCGGGCCTTCTTCATCGCTGGGTCCTCGGGTGCGATGCCTGCCATCTTGAGGGCGAAGTAGGCCTCCACCGTGGTGCTCACTTCCCCCGGAGCCCCGTACCAGATGCCCCAGGTGCCGTCCTCCCTTTGATGGTCCAAGATGTACCTGGCGATCTTCTCCTTTTTTTGGCGATCCGAGATCCCCAAGAAGCGGAAGAGCATCAAATACTCGGCCGTGATGGTCACATTGGACTCGAGCTCATACCACCAATATCCCTCCGAAGACTGCTGACGAAGGAACCTGGCCTGCGCCCGCCCTATGGCCCTGGACAGTTCCAGCGGAGTCGGCGGGACAGAGATCCCTGTCCCCTCCTGCTCCGGCGAGTAATCCTTCGGGTTGGCTAACCTCCTGCACTCCATATGTCTCACCCTCAAGACAGATCGATCCCCTTGGCCTCCCTGGTCATGGACCTCAGTGCGCGGAGTGGTTCATCGAGGCCCTGTCCATTCCGTATGGATACAAGGGATCGCTCCTCTCCATCATCCGTCTCGCCCAGGCCGTGGCCTTCGCCAGGGCGACGGTTCCTCCTGCCTCACCATGGTGCTGCCAGGAGTCCAGTGCAAGAATGATAAGTAAAAAGGCGGGTCTTGTCCAGGGGCGCCGCCAGGTCCGAGTTGCCCAGTGCCTGGATCTGTGATATTTTGACGTACATGAACACGGGGCCGGGACACGCAACGCCTCCATGTCGCGCATAGAATGGGTGCCCAGCGTAACATCCGGTTGGTCCTGGAGTACGATGGAGGCGGATATCACGGCTGGCAGATCCAACCTCAGGTCCTCACCATCCAAGAGGTTCTCGAGG
>CAZOXN010000699.1:0-1922 GCA_964583655.1 uncultured Desulfarculaceae bacterium
CGAAGGTGATGGTCACTGCCAGCATGGAGGTGGTCCCGAACAGGACAGAGAGACACATGACCCCCGGGAGCATCTCCCTGGCATCCAGCGGTCCCCCGGAGCGGATGAAGACCATGAGGGTCCAGGCTAGGGGGAAGATGATGCCCCAGCTTATGTTGGGGGGCTTGAGGTAATAGGAGCGCATGTCCTTGAGGAGGATACTCCAGAAAGCGATCCACGTGGTGCTCAAGGCCTTGCCTTCTCCTTTTCCTGTCTCATACGGTAGGCCTCTATCCCCGTGACCCTGACGAAGACGTCCTCCAGCGAGGGGCGAAGGATTCTGGCCTCGTAGACCTGTAGTCCGCTGCCGTCCAAGGCCTTCATCAAGGGGGCGATGTTGCACGGGCCATCGGAGCGGACCCTGATGGAACGGCCGTCGCGCGGGTCAAGGGCCAGATCGGGGAATTCCCGGCGCAGTAATTCGCGGCCGCGCTGTGCCTCTTCGTCCCCCAGGAGGATCTCCACCACGGTCTCTTTCTGGGCCTCGTCAAGGAGTTGTCCCAGGCTACCCACTCGCACGAGCCTCCCCTCCACCAGGAACCCGATGAGGGTGCAGAGTCTCTCGGCCTCCTCTATGTAGTGCGTGGTGAGGAGGATGGTGGTGCCCGAGGCGTGAAGCTCCTGGATGAGACGCCTCACGTGCCTGGCGCTCTCCACATCTATGCCCGTTGTGGGCTCGTCCAGGAAGAGGATCCCGGGTCGGTGCATCATGGCCGCCGCGATGGTGAGCCTCCTTCGCATCCCGCGTGAGTAGGACTTGAACGGCCTTCGAGCCGCGGCCGAAAGCCCGAAGGTCTCCAGGAGCTCGCGTGCCCTCTCCTCGCGTTCCCTTCTCTTGATGCCGTAAAGGGCCCCGCAGAAGCACAGGTTCTGGAACCCGTCCAGCTCATCGTACAGGTTGCTCTCGTCCGGCACAACGCCCATGATGCGTTGCGCCTTCTTGACCTGATCCGGGTACACGTAACCTGCCACGGTGATATCACCGGAGGTGATGCGGAGGATCCCTGTGAGGAGCCCCAAGGTGGTGGTCTTGCCCGCCCCATTGGGGCCCAAGAGGCCGAAGAGCTCCCCTTTCTCCAGGGCTAGGTCCAGACCCTTGAGGGCCAAGTGGGCCCCGTATTCCTTGGTGAGGCCGCGCGTCTCCAAGAAGGCCATTCACTTCGCCTCACGCTGCCCAGGCTGGGGCTGAATGCACCTTCATGCCCCTATTCTCCCTGCCCCGACTCCCCGCACGGGTGCTCCTTCACATCCCCGTGACACTCCTTGACCTGTTCAGGGGTGCACTCCTGCGGGGTTCCCTTGAGTCTCTCCGGGTGTTCGCAACAATCCTTGCACACGGCCTTGCCCCTCCTTTCCTTCGGGTTGCCCCAGGCCGGAAGGATCCTCAGGCAACCATCCTGCGGCGAAGGACCGCGTCCAGCCATATCCGCTATGGCCTTGGCGATCTGCAGCAGCCTCTCCCTGTCCACTGAATAGTGCGTCCAGTACCCGCGCTTCTCACCTCTCACCAGCCCGAGCCTCCTCAGGAGCTGCAGGTGCTGAGACACTGCCGCATCCGAGATCCCCAACCTTCTGGCCAGGGCCCCGACACACAGGTCCGAGCCGAGGAGGAGATGCACCATCCGGTAGCGCGTCTCATCACCCAGGGCCTTGAGGAGGGCTGGATACGGGTCCATGACGCACCATGGATTCAATTTAGCATAAGCTAAATTAAATCATATATTGCCTCATCAGTGCTGTCAACAGGGACATCGGTGCTGAAGGGGCAGCCCCTTGTTCCGGAGCCCTGCTTCAGCAGCAGGGCGCTGGTGGACACATGGCACGCGAGGGGGGCAATCCTGCCGTGGGGTGATGGCAAGGGTGAGGCGCATGAAGATGGAAGG
>CAZOXN010000700.1:0-1921 GCA_964583655.1 uncultured Desulfarculaceae bacterium
CAGGTCTTGGTCCTTCCTGGGTAGCGTGTACCCGAACCCGGCCCTGCAAGGAAACTGATGCCACACCTTCCTGGCCGAGGGATGTCGAAAGGAACGTGAGCCTCGGCCGGACAGGACAGAGTCCTTGGAGGTCACCGAGGCGAAGCTGACAGACCTCCCCCGACTGATCGCCACAGGGGCGATCAGCCACGGGCTGGTCCTCAACGCCTTGTTTTGGTACTACCTCCACCTAGGCAAGTTCAGGATCTGAGGCCACTATCCCTCGATCCACTCCAGGATCCGACTCGTGGCCGATAGATCCGGGAGGACTAGATCGGCATCTGTCCGAGCCAGGGCTTCCATGGAGTACGGGCCCGTGGCCACGGCGATGGATCGGCTGCCGTGCACGCGAGCGCATTGCACATCGAGGGGGGTGTCCCCAATGACCACACACTCCCTGGGACTCACGGAGATGCCGCAAAGTTGCCTGAGCCTCCGCACCGCGATGGGCAGGAGTTGGTCGCGGTCCTCGTGATCGCTGCCGAAGGCCCCGAAGGGGAAGAAGGGGTTGAGACCTAGAGGTTCGAGTTTGATCCTGGCCCCTTGTTCGACGTTGCCTGTGAGGAGGCCCAAAGGGAGGTTCTTCTTGGCTCCAATGGTCTCGAGCAACTCCCTTACACCCACTCCGACCTGTGCAGGGGCGATGGAGACCTCCTCCCGAAGCTTAACGAGATAGAGTTCTGTGAGGGACCGCAAGTATCCGTCCGAAGGGCACAAGCCCAGCTTGCCCAGTCCCTCCCTCATGATCTGGAGATCTGTCTTGCCAGCGAAATCGATGCCCCGGAACCCGTCCGGCACCCCGCATAGCTCATGGAGGGCCTTGGTCAGGGCCCTCCTGCCCGCCTTTCCGGAATGGATGAGGGTCCCGTCTATGTCGAATAAGATCAGTCTGTTCAATCCGCAGGGGCTCCTTTGAAGGTGATGAGGCACATACTAGGAAAGCTTACAACACGTGACACCATGGGGCAATGGCTGCCCCCCCTTTCAAGGGCAAGGGGGGGGTTGGCAGTGACCCGTTCTCAGTGGCAAGGGGGCCGTCTCTGGCGTGCGACAACTGTCCAGGAAGGAACACCTGTCGCGGTTGCCTGTCTCCTTGCGACCCTCGGGCCCTCCCCTCAGGCAGCCATCTCTAGGTCGCCACCGGCCACGAGGGACTCGAAACTGTCATCTCTTCCCTCAATGTGATAAAGATGGGGAAACTGTGCTACTCGGGGGAGGGCGATGGTGAGGAAGTATACCCACGAACTAAAGGGAGAGGTCCTCTCCATATCGGGCAGGTACGAGCTAGAGCGTGAGGAGAGGCTCTGGTGCGCGGGACGAGAGGTCCTGTACGTGGTGGGGAGCGCTGTGGTGGATTCATCCTGCTGTGGATACGGAGGGTGTCGCTACGCGGTCGTCCCAGGTTTCGTCCTCAGTTGGGAGTCAGGGAGAAACCAAGAGGGGCTCCCCACCAGCGAGGTCGAGCCTATCACCGATGCCTCGCTGAAGGAGGAGATCCGCAGGCTCATCGAGGAGCGCGAACAAGTGAGCCAGGTGCAGTTCTGGTGAGCCTAGTGGTAAGACGGGGGTCGAGATGCGTGTTCGGCCGCACCACTGATCACAGCCATTCCAAGGGAGCGCAATCCGTGGCAAATCGCCTTTCACCCACCCCTGGGAAATAAATCACCACCCTTGCCCCGTCCTGCTCTACCCTCCGGATGGTGCCTACCCCGAAGGCGCGGTGTCGCACCCACCGACCGATGAATACCCCCGACTCGTCCGTGGTCTCGGACGATTCCCCGAGGTCGGTTTCACGCAATGAGAAACCCTTTATCGACTCCATGGGGAGGTCCTTCAGAAAGCGCGACGGCCGGTTGACGGCGCTGGAGCCCATCAGGTGGCG
>CAZOXN010000701.1:0-1921 GCA_964583655.1 uncultured Desulfarculaceae bacterium
GAGGTCGGCCTCAGTGTGCGGTACGTAGGGGGTCCGGACATCTTCGGGCCTTTCCAAGGTTGCGAGTCCTTGCAAAAAGGGATAGTGGACTTGGCGTATACAGCGGGGGCTTACAATACGGGGGTCATACCGGAGGTAGACGCCATGAAGCTCATGGAGAGACTCCCGTGGGAAGACAGGAAGAGCGGCGCCTTCGCACTGATGAACAAGTGGCACAATGAAAAGGGCCTGGAGTTTCTCGGGAGGGCGTCCGCAGGACAGGGCTTCCAAGGTTACCTCAACAAGAAACGCACCACCCCCGACTTGAGAGGCCTGACCATGCGAGTGGTTCCCATCTATGTGCCGCTCATCAAGGCGCTCGGTGCGACGGGGGTAAACACTGCCGGAGGCGAGGTCTATACTGCCCTGGAAAGGGGGACGGTGGACGGGTTCTGGTGGGGAGGCCGGGAGATCAGGACCTGGGGATGGCACGAGGTGACCAAGTACATCTGGGGTCCACCTTTCTGGGTGGTGGACGTGTACGTGACGATGAACAAGGAGAAATGGGACTCTTTGGATCCTTCCCAGAAGGCAGCTCTGACCAAACTCATGGAGGATTACGAGCACAGGACGTACGAGGAGCAGGTGAGGCTGCAAGATGAGATCACCAAGGACCTGTTGAAGGCTGGAATGGAGGAGATCAGGTTCTCGGCACAAGACGAAAAGGCATACATCGACATGGCGTACAGGGAAGGTTGGAAAGCGGCCGAGGAGAAGTCTCCGAGGGTGAAGGAGCTGAGGGCGCTGGTGAGCAAGTAGGTAACGGACGAACAGGGTTGACCCGACCTGTGAGTCTTCATTGGCGGCAAGGTGGCGGGCATATTGCCCGCCTCGGCCAGCCCTCCATGGTCCATTGGCCGGATACCCTGAGGAGGGGAAGTGGGGATGAGCAAGGCGCTGCGAGCGGTTTGCACTGTTTACGACTTCTTTGTGGAGCTCTTGAAATTCATCGCGTGTCTCCTCATTGTGCTGATGATGCTTTCTATATCGGCTTCGGTGTTCTTGCGCCATTCCGGATTCGGTTGGGTCCTGGAGGCCGCTGAGTACAGCTTGATCCTCATGACGCTCCTGGGAACCGGGTGGGCCTTGAGGGCCGGGATGCACATAAGGGTGGAGTTGTGGGCAACGAGATTACCGCGGAAAGCCCAAAGCCTCTACAACGGGATCGTCTACAGTGTGACCTGCGTGGCTTGTCTGGTGTTTGGAGCCGTGGGGGCCTTGGCTACCAGGGACGCCTTCGTTCAAGGCGTGCTCCAGGTCAAGGTATATTCCTTTCCCAAGTGGATGATACTCGGCGTGATCCCCTTCGGGATGTTCTTCCTGATCGTTGAGTGCGCAAAGATGGCTTACAGGCACTTCAAAGGGGAGAGGGATTCTAGTTGACCGAAGGCTTTTCCGGAAGCTTCGGCTTCCATCGCGGGGCTCGAGCATGGAATGGCAACTCAACCTCGTGATCATCGTTGGGGGGCTCCTGGCTGCCTTGATGGCCGGCTTGCCGGTGTTCGCCTCCTTTTTGCTCATCGACATCTTGGGCGTGCTCCTCTTCATGGGAGGGGTAAAAGGCCTGAGCGCCCTGCCCCGAAGCCTGCTGGATTCCGTCGGATTGTTCACCCTCACCCCTGTCCCTCTGTTCGTGATCATGGGGGAGGTGCTGTTCCTGTCTGGCTTGGCGGGTAAATCCGTCGGTGTCCTGGAGCGAATCCTGCGGCGCGTGCCTGGTCGGCTGAGCATGGTGGCGGTCTGGGGGCGGCCCTGTTCGATGCATTGACGGGTTCGGCTTTGGGAACTTGCGCCATGTTCGGGTCCCTTTTGGTCCCGGAGATGAGCAACAGAAAATATTCGAAGTACATGAGTATGGGCCCGGTCATGGCAGGCAGCATGC
>CAZOXN010000702.1:0-1914 GCA_964583655.1 uncultured Desulfarculaceae bacterium
AGGTGAATCGGTCGAGGGAGGACGATGAGGTCCTCTGCTATTTGCCCCTTTGCCACGTGGCGGAGCGGACCATCTCGTTTTTCAACGCCATAGTCACGGGGTACACGGTGAATTTCGCCGAGAGCATGGACACTGTGGCCGAGAACCTGATGGAGGTGTCGCCCAGTTGGGTCTTCTGCCCGCCCAGGATATGGGAGAAATTCTACTCCAAGGTCTCGTACGACATCCAGGAGGTGACCTGGTTCAAGAGAAAGGCGTATTTCTGGGCCTTGAGGATCGGGGAGAGGTACACGGATCTCCAACAGAAGGGCCTCTCTGTGCCACCTCACCTGAGGCTGTTGCACTTTGTCGCGGAGATCCTCGTCTATCGCAAACTCAAGGACCTCCTGGGGCTCAAGAAGGCCAGATACGCGGCCTCTGGGGCTGCCCCTATTTCGCCTGAGATCCTGCGATACTTCCACGCCATCAACTGCACGATAAGGGAGGGCTACGGGCAAACAGAGAGCTGCGCCCAGTCCACCATCCACTACCCGGACAGGGTCAAGATCGGCACCGTGGGGGAACCCGTGGTGGGCCTGGAGATAAAGATCGCCGAGGATGGGGAGATCCTCACCAGGGGGCCGCACGTGTTCCAGGGTTACTTCAAGGACCCGCAACTGACTGCCGAGACGATCAGGGATGGATGGCTGCACACCGGGGACATAGGGGAATTCCAGGAAGACGGTCACCTCAGGATCCTGGATCGTAAGAAGGACATCATCATCACCGCAGGGGGGAAGAACATCACCCCCCAGTACATAGAGAACCTCCTCAAGTTCAGCCCGTACATCGAGGACGCGGTGGTCATCGGCGACCGGAGGAAGTATCTGGTCGCCCTGATCATGATCGACGAGGAGAACTGCACCAAGTACGCCCAGAGGGAACGAATCCCCTTTTCCACTTATGCCGACCTGTCACAGAACCCGAGGATAAAGGAGCTCATCGGGAGGGAGGTAGACGAGATCAACAAGAAACTGGCCCGTGTAGAGCAGATCAAGAAATTCGCCACGTTCGACAAGAAGCTCAAGGAGGAGGACAACGAGATCACCCCGACCATGAAGATCAAGCGAAAGATCATATCGGAGAAGTACAAGGACGTGATCGAGTCATTGTATAGATAGGAGAGCTCCATGCTGTTGCAGCAGATCGTCAGCGGCCTCGGTGTCGGATGCGTCTACGCCTTGGTGGCCTTGGGCTTTGTCCTCATCTACAAGACGACCGAGGTCCTGAATTTCGCCCAGGGGGAGGTCATGATGTTGGGTGCCTTCATGGCATTCACCTTCATCTCCGTCCTGAAGCTTCCTTTCCTCCTGTCCCTGGTCTTCGCCATCGCCTTCATGGCCCTGTTCGGGCTGGTCCTGGAACGCGTCTTCCTCCGTCCGCTGATAGGAGAGCCGGTCTTCGCCCTGGCCATGATGACCGTGGGCCTGTCGGTCATCATCAGGAGCATCGCCGGCATGGTGTGGACCCATGAGTCCCTGCGGTTTCCCACTGTGTTTTCCGACAAGCCCGTGGACATCCTCGGGACGGTGATAGCCCCGGTGAACCTCTGGATCATCATCGCCACGGTGGGGCTGGTGATCGTGCTAGGCCTCTTCTTCAAGTTCACCAACTTGGGCATCGCCATGAGGGCTTGCGGGCTGAACCAGTTGGCCACACTCTACATGGGCATAAGCATCAAGAGGACCTTCACCATCACATGGGCCCTCAGCTCGGCTGTGGCAGCAGTGGCCGGTATATTGCTCGCGCCCATCATCTTCCTGAACACGAACATGGGTTTCGTGGGCTTGAAGGCCTTCCCTGCCGCGGTCCTGGGTGGGTTCGGGAGCGTCCCGGGTGCCATAGTGGGGGGGATCATCATCGGCATCTCGGAGA
>CAZOXN010000703.1:0-1912 GCA_964583655.1 uncultured Desulfarculaceae bacterium
TTCGGGTCCTCAAGGCCCCGGACGTGCCATCGATCCTGGTCGAGGTCGGGTTCATCAGCAATTCCGAGGAAGAGGCCCTCTTGAGGAGCGCGGCCTTTCAGGAGCGCATCGCCCAGTCCCTAGAGCGTGCAGCCGTGTTTTTTCTCGGCCAGACCGCTCCTGAGCGACCCTCCACACCGGCCCACGTGGATGGGCCCAAACCCAAACAGAGGACACACGTGGTGAGGCGAGGCGAGAACCTGGCACAGATCGCCGGGCTCTACAAGACGAGCGTGGGCGAGATCAAGAAGGCGAACCAACTGAAAGACCTGTCCCGGATCCAGCCAGGCCAGAGGCTCCTCATCCCATGAACGATAAAAGACCTGGGAGCAGTGGGCTCGCCCTTGCGTGACCGGCTGAGCAGGGCGGGGTGGCGCTCACCAAATCCTGAATATCAGCGGCCGCTCCCTCGAATCGAGCCTGTGCAAACCAGACCTGCGGGCAGCCTCCACGGCCTCTCCGTACTCTTGCCGGGTGATCCTCCGCGAGAGATCCCGATGGGCGTGGGCCTCGCCGCAAGGCCTGTACTGGTCCATGATGTTGACGTAAGTCTCTTTGGAGATCTCATGGGCCAGAAACTCCATGGCCTCCCGTGTCTGGGCGAGGCCCGCGGGCATTACCAGGTGTCGGACCAAGAGGCCCCTCTCGGCGATATTGTCACGGTCCGTCCTCAGGTCACCCACCTGCCGGTGCATCTCCCGGATGGCCGCCCTCACTGTCTCGGGGTAATCCGGGGCGTTGCAGAGCCGTCCGGCGGTCTCCGAGTCCAGGAACTTGATATCCGGCATGTAGATGTCCACGACCCCGTCCAGCAGTCCAAGGGTCTCCACACGATCGTACCCCCCGGTATTGTACACGAGGGGGACCCTGAGCCCGCCCTCGATGGCAAAGGGCAGGGCCTCGAGGATCTGAGGCACCACGTGGGTGGGGGTGACGAAGTTGATGTTGTGACACCCCTCCTCCTGCAGGCGGATCATCATCCGGGCTAGGAGCCTGGCGTCGACCTCTTCTCCGATCCCCAGATGGCTGATGTCGTAGTTCTGGCAGAAGAGACACAAGAGATTGCAGTGAGTGAAGAAGATGGTCCCGGAACCGCCACGACCCACCAGGGGCGCCTCCTCCCCGAAGTGAGGGTTGAAGCTCGAGACCATGGCCAGACGCCCCGTGCGGCAGAACCCAAGCTCCCCCTCCAGGCGATTCACCTTGCACATGCGCGGGCAGATGACGCAGGAGCGAAGAACCTGGAGGGCTGTCCTGGCCCTGTCGGCCAGGATGCCCCGAGCGTGGAGTTCCAGATAGGCCGGCTCCATAGTGCACCTCGGTCAGGCGTGCCATTCGAAGGACAGTCCCAGATTACCGAACCATGAGGAGTGTGACAAGTGAAGTGCGACCCTCTCGCGAGAACACGGGGGGAGTCTCACACCCGAGGTGTTGTTTGCGACACGCAACTTTCTCGGTAACGACATGCACCCCGGGGAGCGGATCCCCCATGGCCCGATGGGGAGAGTCCGGCCGTGGCATCGAGCACTGGGTCGTCGTCGCTTCAGACCGCAGGCCGAGATCATCCCACGGACGTGATTCGCGTCCCAGTCGTGGGAGCCCAAGTGACGCCCTTGCGGCACCGAACACCCTCACTTGTACATGCTGTAATCCACGCCTCGTCGTCTGCCACGTTCTTCGAACCAGGCGTTCTCGTCCTTTGGAGGCAGGACCAGCTCCTCGGGGGTCTTGTGAACCAGGGAGATGGCCTCTGAAGGGCACGTGGTGACACAAAGGCCGCACCCTATGCACCTCTCCTTGAGGATGCGGTAAACCTCGTTGTCACTTTTCACGCATATGACCCAGGGGTTTTTCACGGATATTGACCACCCCT
>CAZOXN010000704.1:0-1907 GCA_964583655.1 uncultured Desulfarculaceae bacterium
CAACTGTGGGGCACCACAGGAAAGCCCACACCACCAGAGCCAGGCCCAGGCACATCAAAGCGATCCTCTTCATCTTGGACCTCCTTCAGATTGGGGTGTTTAAAGGGAGACACTTCTGACCTGCCCCTCACGCGAGGGGATGGCCCGAGAAAAACCCAAAAGGGGTCTCGCCTAGGGGATCGGTCTCGGAGAGCTGCCGCTGACCAGATGATCGCTGGAGATGGATGCCCACTGCCTAGGCTCTCGAGGAAAACCCCTCTGTTCCAGGCCCGCCAACAACGGCTGGCGGCTATCTTACTTGCCCCCATCCCGAGCTGTCAACTGGAGATGACGAAGGGCCCAGGCCTATCCGGATCTGGAGGAGGTATAGATGCCCTTGGCCAGAGGAAGGGGTTTCGTCTAGAATATCATTTCAAGGCTCGTGTGCCTCGGCAGACTGTGGTTGGAGGAGGATATCCGATGGATGGACGCATTAACGCATGGCGGACAGTGGTGTTTTTCCTCGTTACCTTGCTCTTCGTCCCAGCGCTTTGGGCCCAGGGAAAGGGCACGGCGATCCAACCGCTGCCCCAGGAGAAGCTCTTCCCATTCCTCAAGGAGTTCAAGGGTTGGAAGGCAGAGGAACCAGCGGAAGGGCAATCCATAAAGACGCCCGCAGGGACCTACACCGAGGCCTCACGCTATTACACCCAGGGGGAGAAGGACCTGGACGTGACCATAAGGGACTGCGCTCATATCTCCATGGCGTATGAGGACTTCGACGACCTCAAACAGGACGTGGGCAAGGGCCCTAACCCTGTGAAGGCGACGAAGATCGCCGGCCACGAGGCCCTGGAGCTCTTCGAGCCCAAGGACCAGGTGGCCACCCTGATAGTGAAGGTCAAGAACCGCTTCCTGGTGTTCTTCGAACTGACCGGGGCCACCCCTAAGGACGACCTGAAGGCCGTGGCAAACCAACTGGACTGGAAGGGTCTGGAGGCCCTCGCCTCCTCCGGCAAGTAGTGGCCCAAGGACTCGACCCTCCATCCCTTGCATGAGACCCCTGGCCTCCGGTGTCAAGCCTCGCCCAGTGCAGCCCACCCCTGTTTCTTGTCAGGAGGCCGCTTGAAAAGGCCAGGCCTGTGGACTATCCTCTAGGCCGGTCCTGGTGGGTGAGTCGCCCCCTCGAGGGTGACGGCAACGAGGAGCCGGACCGATCCCCGGCTGAGACCACCCGCCGGGCAAAGGGGGCCTCATGAAGAGGCGAAGGTTTGCATTGATAGGGGCGGCGGTCATCGTCGGCACGGTGGCTTCCCTCTGGGTCGGAATCTCCAACAGGGACCAGGCCCTGAAAAGGGAGATCCAAGTCTCGGGCCACATCGAGGCCACGGAGGTGGATCTCGCCTTCAAGATCCCAGGCAGGGTCACGAAGATCCTGTTCGACGAGGGGGACCGGGTCAAGGCCGGAGATCTCGTTGCCGTCTTGGATGCCCGAGAGCTGGACGAACAGCTCGAGAGCGCCAGGGCGACCCTTGAGGAGGCCAGGAGCCGTCTCCCCCAGCTCCAGACCCAGATCAGTCAGCAGACCGCCTCCACCAGGGCCCAGGAGGAACAGGCACGGGCGGCCCTGGCCGCGGCCAAGGCCCAACTCCGGGACCTCCTAGCCGGGGCCCGTCCGCAGGAGATCCGGCAGGCAGAGGCCGATGTTGAGGCCACGAGGGCGGAGCTCGCCAAGCTCGAGGAAGACTTCAAGAGGGCCGATACCCTGGTGCGGAGGGAGATCATAGCCAGGCAGACCTGGGACCACGCAGCAGCGGCCTACGAGGTGGCCCAGGAAAGGCACAGGGCCGCAAAGGAACGCCTCGCCCTGGTCAAGGAGGGCCCCAGGCAGGAACAGATCCAGGCGGCCAGGGCCCAGGTGGCCCTGG
>CAZOXN010000705.1:0-1894 GCA_964583655.1 uncultured Desulfarculaceae bacterium
CCTGACGCGGTAGACCCCTATCCCCCGGCCCCTACAGGTCCCCCAGGGCGCCGATACCCCAGAGGTATACCCCACCCCCCCCGACGACCCCAAGGAAGCCCATGGCCAAGGGCAGGGGCCCCCAACTGGAGTGCCCCCCCTTCGATCCCCTCCCCCACCCCTGGAGCGCACGTCCCACCAGGAGGAAGGGAAAGGGGATCGCATAAGGGTACTTGAACCAAAAGACCACGCCCAACGAAGCCCCGCACAGCAGGGACCTCCCGACACCGACATCGCCTCCCCCCCTGACGGCCAAGAGCAGACTCCACCATAGCCACGGCAGCAGGAAACTCTCGGCCTGTGCGGTCTTCCAGAAACCCATCAGCGGATACGCAAAGCCGAAGAGCAAGGCGCCCCACAGCCCAGGGCCAGGGCAACTCATCTCCGAACCCACCCGGAGCATCAAGGCCATGGTGACCCATAGGGAGAGGAGATCGGCCACACGGAGCCAGTGCATATGGTCCCCGCCCAGGGCCATGAACCCCGCCTGGAGATAGAAGATGGCAGGAGGCTTGACATCCAGCGCATCCCTGTACGGCACCCCGCCTTCGAGGATGACCTTGGCCACCACCTGGGCGAGGGCGTGGGCCGGTTCGAAAGGATACCAGAGGGAGGGGAGGTTCCACAGGCCGATGCCCAGGAAAAGAAGAAGGGACAGATCCCAACGCAGGCCGCCATGGGCCAGCTTCGGGCGCTCCTCGTTCATCCTTGAGTCCCCTTCCTTGGTCTGGGGCCCAAGGCCCTCTCGAGATCCTCCTTGACCAACCCGTAAAGCCGAACCCCCTTGACCCTGGATCCCGCACCGGAGACGATCTCCACGTCCCTCCTGGCGATGTGGAAAAAAGCGGCCAAGAAGGCCCGAAGGGCTTCGTTAGCCCTCCCCTCCACAGGGGGGGCAGTGAGATGCACCTTCAGGCTCCCCTGGAGTGCACCGGCTATCCTGTTGGAGGAAGAGCGCGGCTGCACCCTGACCTGGATCCCGCCCCAGCCCTCTCCCTCATGCAAGTCCAGTTCTCGCAGGTCCATCGAGTCCATGGACTCTCCGTATCACGAAGCAGCGAAGGGCGCAATCCCTTTGTTGTCCCTCGGGCCATCTCCCCTTGCTATCTGCGATGTGGAGCCACTCGCTGCCCTAGCCGCGCTGGAAGCCAAGGCATATGGACCCCGTGGTCGCTCAGAGGGGTGATTCGAGTTGCGCCCTTGGGGCAGGACGGCTATCCTTGGGATAGCCTCGAAGAGGGGGAGGGGTGTGAAGGGGCTCCTCGTCGTATGGATGGGCTGTCATGCCCTCATGGGACAGGTCATCCTGACCCGAGAGTTCCTGGTCATCTCATATGGCCACGAGCTGTGCGTCGGGGTCCTTTTTGCCTCCTGGCTCGGAGGGGTCTTCTCAGGCAACTGGTTGGGCAGTAGGCTTCAGGCAGAGCCAAAGGGGGCTGCCAGGGCCTTCGTCGCATGGCAGTCAGCCTGCGTCTTCCTCGCCCCTGCCTCCGTCATAGCCATCCGGCTCCTCAGATCGCTAATCCCTTCCGGGCCGGGGGTGCCCCTGCCCTTGGCGCCCACCATGGCGTGCGCACTGGGGCTCGTCTCTCCTTTGGGTGTGGCAGTGGGCATCCTCTTTCCCCTGGCCTGCTCTATGATGGCCTCCCCTTCAGGCCAGCCTTCGCAGGTCATCGCCAAGGTGTATGTGCTTGAGGCGATGGGCATGCTCCTGGGTGGTGTTTGCTTGACGTTCTTGCTCCTGCCCAGGACGGACCATATGAGCATCCTGGCCGCGGCGGGCTTGATCGCCCTCATCACGGCCACGCTCGTCATGATGGGCGAGATGCGTGGGGGGTGGACCGGTGCCTTGGCA
>CAZOXN010000706.1:0-1894 GCA_964583655.1 uncultured Desulfarculaceae bacterium
GAGCTGTAAACCGCGACGGTGAAGGTCTCCCCAACTATGACCTTGACTCCGGCCTGGATGAGCGCGACGAGCGCTACACGGGCAAGAAAAAATGCGAAGAATTGGGCAGGCTGGTGGATTGCGACGAACCTGGTGTGGGCGGTTCACCGGGTGGAGACCATGCGGACGACATTGCATCTGTGGCGGGCTCGACCCAAATGGGTTTCGGGGGTGCCTCGTCCAGGGCGGTGTCGCTGGATTGGCTGTATCGTCCGGCGGCCAAGAAGGGCTTGAGCTGGGTTTCGTGGCTGGCAGAGGTCGAGCAGGCGAACGCGGAGTACAAGGCATTGCCCTTGGATACCCCCCTCGAGGTCCTACTGGGAAAACTGGATACCCTCCATGCACTGAGCCAAAGGCTCAAGGGCCCATGGAATCTGCGGGACCTCGCCCAGAACAACCCCGAACTGGCAACCGAGATCGAAATGGCCCCGGAAGTGGCGGTGCTGCGCAATGGCTATTTCAGGCACGCGGCGAATCTTGTCCACAGGGACAAGGAACTCACCAGGGACGTCGGGGTCGATTCGCTTTTGGGGTCGGTGGGCTGGCAGCCGCTGCTCGTCATTCCGTCGGGTGGGTTGAACGGGCTCGAGAGGTCGGTCTTCTTCAGAGACGCCCTGGACGAGTACGTGAGGCGAGGCGGAAGCGTGTTAGTGTTCGCCCAGCAGCACGGCTACGAGTATTCGGTGCTTCCGGTTCCTCAGGAGTCCGACGGGTCGTACAGGAGGGTATATGGGGTTGGTTGGGATGAGGACATAAGTTGTTTTTTTGGTGCTGCGCACATAAACGAGTGGCATCAGGTGCTGTCCGGGTTGTGGCGTCCTTCTCCCAGTTTGAGTGTGGACGGCTACATCACGGAGTATCCCACCAATGCGAGGGTCCTTCTCAAGCGCAACAAGAACGGGTATCCGGTGCTTTTGATGTACGGGTACGGCCTGGGTCGTGTGATAGTGACGACCATGTATACGGACTCCGCTTATGGTCAGGGTCAGGCCTCATCCGAGGAGCTGGCCCTTGTGAGGGACATCATCGCGTGGGCCAAGAGGCCGGGGGATTTGCCTGAGGCGAGGCCTGGTGATGTGGTGGAGTTCCCCATAGAGGTGGTGAACCGCTCTGGGAGGGAGGCTTCATCTGTGAGGTTTTTGGTTTATGCCCCTGGGCGCGGCTCTTTGGTTTGGGAGCACCTTTCGCCCCTTTCCTTGGGGCCTGGGATGTCGGCGGAGGTGCCCTTCTCCTATGGGACGAGCTCCCGCTCCTCTCTTGGGATCTACCATGTGGACTATGTGCTTTTGGATGCCGATGGGGCTGTGGTGCAGCCCCAGTCCGAGACGGACAGTGGCCGCTTTGTTGTGGCCGCCCCCCCTCCTCCTGGTTATCAGGGATGCGGGCTTACGTTTTCTGTGGCATCGGATGCCGATGGGTATCTGACCGGCGCCACTGCGACCTTGACGGCCACGGTGTACAACGCCACCGATCAGGCCAGGAGGGTCACGGCCCTCTTCGAGGGGCACAGCGAGGAGGTCTCGGTCCCTGCCAAGGGCTCGGCGAGTGCGCTCTTCACCAGGGTGGTCGGGGGTTGGGGGGACTACAGGGTGAGTTTCTATGAAGGCAAGGAATATCGAGGGTGGGCCTCGAAGCGCTGCAGCGGCTATTATCCTTCGGCCTCTGTGGGGATAAGGGCTGAGAGGGGTATCTATCGCCTGGGCGAGTCCGTGTCTTTGAGGGCCACGTTGAGAAACGGGATCCCGCTGGATTGGGAGGGGAGGGTCAGGGTCTCTGTTCGGGGGCCCAGATGGGAGGAGGTCTTTGGGCAGGAGGGTCCTTTTGGTCTTCCTCTGGGTGGGGGTGAGGGGGGGAT
>CAZOXN010000707.1:0-1891 GCA_964583655.1 uncultured Desulfarculaceae bacterium
CCGCCTGTCGCGCCACTCCTCCCTAACCGGAAGGAAGAACCTCCATTCATCCAGCAGCTCCGGCTGCGGCAGCAGGTGGGCCAACGGGAAGAGCCCAGGGGCCCTGGGGATGCGAATGAGCTCCATGCCTGCCTCCTCTGGGGTCCTCCCCCCCTTTTTCCTGTTGCACGCCTTGCAGCAACACACCACGTTGTCCCATGTCGTAGTGCCGCCGTAACGCCTCGGGATGACATGATCCAGGTTCAATTCCCTCCGGGGGAAGGTCTTGCCGCAGTACTGACAGGTGTAACGGTCCCGCGCCAAGACTCGGACGCGACTGAAACGGACGAGCCTGTGAGGCTGTTGATCATACGAGGTCAACAGGATCACCCTCGGTATCCTGATGCATCTGCTCACGAGCCCCAGTGAGGGGCCTCCCTTGGGGACGGGTAGCCCGCACCACGCGTGGAAGTCGAATGGCTCCATGCGCTCGTTCAAGGCCTTGGCCATCCCACGGTAGAGGAGGGAAAAGGCCCTCTTGGCGGAGGTGATGTGGATCGGGGCGTAGCAGCGATTGATCACCAATACCGGCGAATGTATCATCTCTGGGCCCCCTTGGCCCGTCGGCAGCGAACACTTGCCCAGCCGCAAGAGATCGCGGGGTGGTGGCGTTTCTCCGAGCGGCTTGCCTGCCTGCCGCGCCCCGCTTGGCGCAGGCAGGACAAAGGCACCTTGAACTCCCAGGACTTGGCCCCGCGTTCCGCGCAAAGGGGGCTAGCACCTGCCTGTGCGTCGCACGCATACAGGTCCCCCGGAGGCCAGATCCCTCGGAAAATCGAACGCCTAAGACTCCTAGCCAAGAGAAATGCCGCCACCCCCCTTGACCTATGGCACCCAGCCATGCGCATGGCGACCCACACCGCCTTCGCTCACATCGCCACCCCCTGGCCGACAGGGACAGAGGAGAGCCCCTTGCAGGCCATGGCCACGATCCCAGCCAGAGTGGACACCTCTTCCTCCTGCACGGTCCTGAGATCCAGTAGGACCTCCTCCTTGAGGATCCGGGCGATGACCGGGGGTACCCCCTCCCTCAAGGCCTGCTCCAATCTCCAGCCAGGGACGCCCTCCACCTTCAACCCCACGACCCAGGTGGGTAGTTCCACAAGGGGCAGGGATCCCCCACCCACCTGGGAGTACCCCTGGCCAACGCTCACCAGCACCCCAGGAAGGCTGAGCCTCCTGAGTTTGGTCGCAAGGAGTCCAGCCCTCTTTCTCACATCCCGCTGACTCATCGCCATCATACGGAGCGTGGGGACACGCCTGAAAGCCTCCGAAGGGTCCCAGTAGAGCCTCAAGGTGGCCTCCAAGGCCGCCAGGGTCAGCTTGTCCACCCTCAAGGCCCTGTGCAGCGGATTGGCCCTGATCCTCCTCACCAACTCTCCACTCCCAAGGATTATGCCAGCCTGTGGGCCTCCCAGGAGCTTGTCCCCGCTGAACGTGACCAGGTCCACCCCGGACTTGAGTGTCTCTTGGACTGTGGGCTCCCGCCCTATGCCCCAGGCAGTCAAATCCACCAGACACCCGCTGCCCAGGTCCACCATCACCGGGATCCCGCGGCTCGCCCCGAGTCGAACCAAGGCATCGAGGGGTACCTCCTCGGCGAAACCGACTATCCTGTAGTTGCTCTGGTGGACCTTGAGAAGCAGGCCGGTGTCCGGGCCTATGGCAGCCTCATAGTCCCGAAGATGGGTCTTGTTGGTCGTGCCCACCTCCCGCAAACATGCCCCGCTGTGGGCCATCACCTCCGGCATGCGGAAGGAACCGCCGATCTCCACCAGCTCACCCCTGGACACCACCACCTCCCTGCCCTTGGCCAGGGTGTTCAAGGAGATGAGGACAGCCGCGGCATTGT
>CAZOXN010000708.1:0-1890 GCA_964583655.1 uncultured Desulfarculaceae bacterium
TCTCCTGGGTATCCCCGCTGATCTGCAACCGGTTCCTGTCAACGATCACGGTGAGATTGGTGAGATCGTATTTCCTGGCGAACCGCCTGGCCTCGACCACCTGCCCCTTCTGCTGTTCCCCGTCGCCCATGACCACGAACACGTGAAAGGGTTTGCCGAGGAGCCGCGCGGCCAACGCGAACCCACAACCGGCCGAGAGGCCCTGCCCCAGGTTGCCTGTGCTCCACTCGACCCCAGGGGCGCAGCGCTCCACATGCCCCTCGAAGGCGCTCCCAGCCAAGCGGAAGGTGGCAATCGCCTCCTTGATTTCGAAGAAACCCAACCGGCCCAAGGCGGCGTAGACCCCAGGGGAGGTGTGCCCATGGCTTATCACTATGCGGTCTCGGCTTGGATCCAGCGGCGCCCTTGGGTCAACCCTGGCGTAGGAGTAGAGCGTGACAAAGATGTCTATGGAGGACATGGAGCCCCCGGGGTGCCCGGAAGCGGCCAAAGTGGTCATCTTCAGGATATCCCCTCGGCACGAGGCCGCCAGTTCTCGTAGCCGGTCGATCTCGGACTGATCCAGCCGTTTTGCCTCGAATCCTCTGTACTTCATGCGCTGCTCCCTCTCTGTTCGATCTGCTTGCCCCAAGACCACCACTCGTTGCGTGATGGGACTATTCCACGGCCCTCAGGAGGCCCAGGACGAGTTGCTGCGCCAGGCCACCCAAGACTTGGAATGCCAGCAGGGCCAACACAGGCGATACGTCCAGTCCGCCCAAGTGCGGCACAATCCGACGAAACGGGATCAACAGCGGCTCAGATATCCCGTATATGGCCTGCACTATTGGGTTTGCCCGGTCTGGGCTGACCCAGGAAAGGAGGGCCCCGACGATGATGACCAGGGAGAAGAAACCTGGGAAGGGGAAAAGCGATAAGAACAGGATCAGGCCTTGAGCCAGCCCCCTCGCCAACAAGAAAGGAGATGGAAAGTCCTGCACCTCGAGGAAGGAAAAAGAGAGGAGACTCGCAAAGGCATATGTCATCCACAACAAGACGAAGGAACCGGCCAGGAAACCGCCTCCGCGTATCCCGACCAAACGCAGGGCTGCATCCACAGGTATGAGGGCCCTGGCCATCACATGGATGAGGAAAGAGCCATACCCCCTTCCACCCACTGCAGCCATGACCCAGACCACCATGTACCCCTGAAACAGGAGTCCCAAGAGTTCCTGAAGGCTCATGTTCACCCCTGAGGCCAGGCTTCGGCCCTCCATGGCGACATAGAGCCCTCCTCGCAATACAGCCGCAGCTACAATGGTCAGGATGATACCCTGGACCGCTCTCCTCGTGACATACCTGGCCGGGAGGAGCAGGGGGTCGGTGAGGCGGTAGATCAACCGGTACACCGGGTGGAAGAAGGCCTCGTTGGGCCGAATCAGGAGCCTGACGAGAAGCATCAGGATGATGATATCAAGGATCGATGTCAACAAGGGCATGCCTTCCCCTCTCGTCGCCGCCTCGTTCCGAGATGCCAACCGTACCCCAAGTCCGGCTCGAATTCAACACCAACGCCACCTCGCGGTCTCCTATTTGCCGATCTCTGCATCGACTGGTCTGGGGAAGAATCCTCGTCTCTGATTTGGCCAGCACGGGAGAGGGATGTCTCCTCCATCGACAAGTGTCTGTCCGCGATGCTATCTTGTAGAGGATACGCCTCCTTGTCCGGCGATGGACTAGAAAGGACGCAAAGGGGGCGAGGGACGAGGAAGAGGATCTTTGCTCACCGAGACCATCTCCAACTTCGCGGTCCACTGCATGGATAGCGCCGGATATGCTGGCGCTGCGTTCCTCATGGCGTTGGAGAGCATGATCGCCCCTGTTCCCAGCGAGGCTGTCATGCCCTTTGTG
>CAZOXN010000709.1:0-1888 GCA_964583655.1 uncultured Desulfarculaceae bacterium
CCCCAGGATCACCACCTGGTCCCGGGAGATCTGGTGCTCCTGCATGTGGAGCACGAGGGAGCGTGAGTCGCACCCCTTGGCCACCACTGCCACCCTTTCCTTCCGCTTGGTCAGGTAGTTGACCAGGTTCAGGTTGCAGAAACCGTCCCAGTGAAGCTCCTTGGCCTCTTGGGGAGTCCGGGCCAGCCAAGGTCGGCTAACCATGGGGATGCTCCCCCTGCGGAAACCAACCACAAGGCCCACCTCCCCTTTCTCCAGCAGCCTGCCTGCCTCCCATCGGATCTGCTCTGCTATGTTCTCCATCTCTAGCACACCTCGATCTTCTCCCGCACGTAATTTCTGGCTGGCCCGAGGGCCTTCACCTTCTCGGTCACCTCACTGACCACCTGGGAGAACCTCTCCCCTTCGGCCGCGGAGACCCATGAGAAGTGCACCCGGCCCTCCTCGATCCCCATGTACTCCAAGAGCCCCTTGAAGACCGTGAACTTGCGCCTGGCGAAGTAGTTGCCGCTCAGGTAGTGGCAATCCCCGGGGTGACACCCTGAGACGAGCACCCCGTCCACCCCATTCCTGAGGGCGGCCACGATGAAGGCAGGGTTCATGCGGCCCGAGCACGGTATCCTTATCACACGTATGTTGGGCGGGTACTGGAGCCTGCTCACCCCGGCCAGGTCTGCCCCTGCGTAACTGCACCAGTTGCACAGGAATGCCAGGATCTTTGGCTCCCATGCCTCACCTTGCTGCGTTGCCTGTTCCATGGCGCATATCCTCCTGAAACAAGAAGCGCTCCCAGCTCCGGTTGGGACGTCCTCAGGCACTGAGCGCCTCGATCATGGCGAAGATCTGCGGGTCGTTGAACCCCTTCAGGGACAACGCCCCGGATCTGCACGAGGAAACGCAGGTCCCACACCCCTTGCACAGGGCCTCGTTCACCTCCGAGGTCAGGGTGTCCTCCTTGAGGCTCACGGCCTTGTACGCGCAGACCAGCTCGCAGACCCCGCATCCCGTGCACTTGCGCGGGTCCGCATAGGCCACCTTTCCCCCCACCTGCATCTTCTGGGTGGCCAGCACCGTGACGGCCCTGGCCGCCGCGGCCTTGGCCTGGGCTATGGACTCGTCCAGGGGCTTGGGATAGTGGGCGAGCCCGGCCAGGAAGACCCCGTCTGTGGCGAAATCCACAGGCCTGAGCTTCATGTGGGCCTCGAGGAAGAAGCCATCGTCGTTGAGGGGCACCTTGTAGAGCTGTGCCAAGGCCTGGTTCTCGTTGGGCTCTATGGCCGCTGCCAGGACCACTAGATCGGGCTCGAAGGTCACGGGAGACCCGAGCACATGGTCCATGCCCTCGATCTCGAGTCCACCGGAGGCGCCCTTGCGCACCTGGGGCTTTTTCTCCAGGTCGAAACGGAAGAAGAGCACGCCCTTCTCGCGGGCCGCCTTGTAATGGTCCTCGTTGAACCCGTAGGTCCGAACATCCCTGTAGAAGACCATCACGTCCCTTTCAGGATCCTCCTCCTTGAGCCTAACCGCGCTCTGGCAGGTGTGGGTGCAACAGACCTTGCTGCAATAGGGCCTGTGCGGCTCCCTGGAGCCCACGCACTGGATGAAGGCGATGGTCTTGGCCGCCTTCACCCTCGGGTCCCCCTGGGCCCAAAGCCTGTCGAACTCCTGGGCGGTCAGGACCCTGGGGTCCTCCCCGTACATGTACTCCGTAGGCCTGGACTCCCTGGCCCCTGTGGCGATCACCACTGCGCCGTGGGGCACCTGCAGTGGCTCTCCCGAGCCATTCGCTGTCTTCACAGTGGAGGTGAAGTTCCCCATGAACCCGTCCACTCCGGTCACCTGGGCATTGAGGTGGACGTATTCACCCGCCGGCACTCCGACACCGCCA
>CAZOXN010000710.1:0-1887 GCA_964583655.1 uncultured Desulfarculaceae bacterium
CCTTGGGTACCCTGGCCATGCCCTGCGGGGCCTGGTAGACCACGACTCGGGGGGCGGAGGCGGCGGCCGCAGAGACGGGGCGGGGCCCCTTGGTGGGCTCTTTCTCCTTGCACCCCCAGACGGGCACGTTGTTGGTGACCACCACCCCGGAGATCATGGACCGCATCGAGCGATTCCTCGGCCAGGTCCGCGAGAACCTCAGTCGCCAGGTCCACATGGACGTCCAGATCCTGGAGGTCTCCTTGTCCGACGACAATCAGTTGGGTATAGACTGGAGCGGCCTGCCGGGACTGATCCAGATCTTCCGCATGCCGAGCCTCAGGGACGTGATACGCAGCCAGATCCAGGGCCAGGCCGGTGGAGGGGGGGGAGGCGGAGGCACGGCTGGGGGCACAGGGATCACGTCGCCTCTGCCCGCCTCTCCTTTTTCCGCCTCCCCGCTGGGCGCCCTCCAGTTGGGCCTGCTCTTCGCCCCGGCCAATGACCTGGCAGTGCAATCCACCCTCAACGCCATCATCTCCTTTCTGGAGAGACACGGCAACGTGAGGGCCATCTCCAGACCCCAGATCACCACCCTCAACAATCAGCCGGCGGTCATCTCGGTGGGGGTCAACGACTTCTTCGTTACCTTCGAGCAGCAGACCACTGCCGCGGCAGCGGGGGGAATCGCCACATCAGCGGTCACCAGCCGCATCAACCCCCTCTTCATCGGGGTCAGCCTCCACATCACCCCGCAGATAAGCCCCCAGGGCGAGATCGTGATGAAGATCGTCCCGGCGGTGAACCAGAAGGTGGGGGACAAGGTGGTGCCCACCGGCATACCGTCGGCCCCCACCCAGTCCATCCCGCTGCTGGAGACGCGACAGACCAGCACCGTGGTCAAGGTCCGGGACGGCCAGACCATCCTGATCTCGGGCCTGATCCAGGAGAGGGAAGAGGAGGTGCAGAAGGCCGTGCCTTATCTCTCGGGGGTCCCCGTCCTCGGGCCCATCTTCCGGCACACGACCAGGCAGAAGGGACGCTCGGAGTTGGTCCTGTTGCTCACCCCGAGGCTGACGGATATCCCAGGGCCTGCGGAACGCGTAGGCTTCCGAGCCCTTCCCTGGGAGAGGTGATGTACAGGGAGTTCTACCGGCTCAAAGAAGCGCCTTTCCAGCTCTTGCCCGACCCCAGATTCTTCCTCTTCTCCACAAAGGCCAGGGGCGCCTTCGATCAGCTCCTCTACGGCATAAGGAGCGGCCTCGGCTTCATGATGCTCACGGGCAAGGTGGGAGTGGGCAAGACATCGCTTTTGAGGGTCCTGCTTCAAAACCTCGACCACTCGGTGGACAGGGCCCTGGTCCTGAACCCCATGTTGCGAAACAGCGAGGAGCTCATCAAGTGCATACTGCTGGATCTCGGGGCGAGGAGGCATTTCCCCAGGCCACTGGACAAGGTGGATCTCCTCCACATCCTGGAGCGATTCCTCCTGGGTCGCCACAGACACGGCAAGAAGGTCCTGCTCATCATCGACGAGGCGCAGACCCTGCCCGATCAGCTCCTCGAGGAGGTGAGGCTCCTTTCCAACTTCGAGACCAACGAGGAGAAGCTCCTCCAGATCCTCCTGGTGGGGCAGCCGGAACTGAGGAGGCGCATAGACAGCCCTGAGTTCCGACAGCTTCATCAACGCATCGCCGTCAAGGCGGTGCTTTCCCCCTTGGATAAGGGGGAGGTGGGGGCATATCTGCGGCACAGGCTCTCAGTGGCTGGATCCAAGGACGCCATCTTCTCTCCGTGGGCCTTGCGGATGATCGCCAGCGCCAGCAAGGGGACACCCCGCCTCATCAATTTGATCGCCGAGCGCTCCCTCATCGCAGGGTATGTCTCCAGCAAGACGAAGATAGGCCG
>CAZOXN010000711.1:0-1884 GCA_964583655.1 uncultured Desulfarculaceae bacterium
GGATCAGAAACGTGCCCCGGCCCAATGCCTCCGTGGCGTTCACGGAGTCATGCGCCTTTGATCGTTCGAGCCTTCTCCGCGGCGATCTTCATGAACATCTCTCCTGAGGTCATTGGCACCTCCGGGGTCTCCTCAGGGGGCTTGCGGGCCAGGCTGAGTGCCTCTGTGGGGCACGTGGATACGCACAACACGCAGCCGATGCATCGGTCGCGGTCCACCTAGGCCACGTCATCCTTGAGCTGGATCGCCATCACCTGGCAGCGTTCCTCGCACACCCCACAACCGGAGCAGGCGTCCTCATCGCAGGTGCAGAAAAAGTCAGATCGGACCACCTTTGACGCGGGGAGCTTGAGATGGTTTATGCCACGCAGGAGCCCGCAGCAGCAGCCGCAGCAGTTGCAAAGCCCCATGGGGTTCTGGGCGTTTATCGGGGAGTGGACCAGTCCGTCCCTCTCGGCCCTGTCCAAGACATCCACGGCTTCCTCAGGGGTGATGAACCTGGCCATCTTGTTCTCCACGTAGAACCGGGCCATGTGGGAGAAGAGCAGGCAGACTTCGTCGATGTGGTTGCACCCGTGCCCTGTCAGGCGCCTCTCTTTCCTGCAGAGGCAGTCGGCCAAGGCAATGGTCCTCTGTGACCTGACCATCTCCTTGACCCTGTGGTAAGGCATGACCTGCATCTCCACGGAGAGGTTCTCGTCTACAGGCAGGACCCGAAAGACCGGTATCTTGCCGGTGGTGAGAACCTTGCCCAGCGCCTGCTCGAAGTACTGCTCCACCATCTCGGCCAGTTCCCTATCGAGACTGCCCAGCTGATACTCCCATATGCCAGGCACAAATGACGCTGCACTGTAAAGCGTCTTGTCTCCGCGCCTGATTCGAAAGATCTGTCCCTTCCTGGCCATCCGCTCGAGCATCTCCCCTGCTCGCTGCAGCTCGATTCCGGTCCTCTGGGAAAAGGCCTCCAAGGTCTCGGGCAGCGGGGTGAGGTGGGTGGCCATCTCCGCCTCATCGGGATCGAAGATCTTCTTCAGGATGGCTATCTCAACGCCGGATGAGGTCTTGGGGAACCCTACCGGCAGGCCATCCAAGTGCTCCTGCAGCTTCTCGTAAACAGCGCCAGACATTGCACCCCCTCCTCGTGGGATCCGGTAATCGATCTCATGTCCCGGATTATCGCGGTCAGCCCTCATCTTGTCAACGAGACTCGTGCACACCCAATGCGTCAGCACGCTTTGCCAGGAGGGCCCTGTGTCCCGGAGTCCGGCTCCCCGCTGGATGAGTGGTGGGCCCGCTCCAAGGGGCCTCGGCCTTCTTCGGCGAGTACTTGGCCCGTGGCGGCCTTCCTGGCTGGGCTTCTCCATGGCGGGTCGATGCTCTGTATTCCGAAAGACGATTTGACATATCCAAAAAAACAATATATAAACCACCGGTGCTCGTATTTTTTTCAAGAATCGAACTGACTTCTCAGGGGGGACGGATGAAGTACGGCGCTAGGAACAATGTCTCGGCAACGGTCGCATCCATCAGGAGCGACGAGGTCATGTCCCTGGTGAAATTCGAGGTCAGCGGAGTCCACGAGATGGCATCGGTCCTCACCACGGAGTCCGTGAAGGCGCTCGATCTGAAGGTGGGCGATCAGGTTCGGCTCGTGATAAAGGCGATCCATGTGTTGCCAGTGAAGGAATAGCCAAGGCTGGACAGGACATGTGCACATCGACCGATCAGGATTCGTTGAATGCCGATGGTTTTCGCTAACCCTCAGACCGGTCGAAGCCCCTTGTCCACAAGCTGGGATATAGGGTGCGCCTGCTGGTGGAGGTGACGACCCCGGGGCCGAAGCGACTCATCGGTACCGGGGTGGCCCGTTGCCATCGCCGCGGG
>CAZOXN010000712.1:0-1880 GCA_964583655.1 uncultured Desulfarculaceae bacterium
CGCCTTGGGAATACTTCGCCCCACCTTGGAGCCGCGTGCCACCGACCACATCCCCGATATGATCCGGGCCATTGCTGCACTGGAAGAGAAGGGCTTTGCATACTCTGTGGACGGCAGCGTCTATTTCTCGGTAGGCCGTTTCCAAGATTACGGGAAGCTCTCCAGACGGGACAAGGCTGAGATGCTCGCTGGTGCCCGGGTGGAGGTCGACGACGTCAAGCGAGACCCACTGGACTTTGCCCTTTGGAAGCGCAGTGAGCCTGGTGAGCCATCCTGGGACAGCCCATGGGGGAGGGGGCGGCCGGGGTGGCACATCGAATGCACCTGCATGAGCCAAAGATACCTGGAGGAGAGCTTCGATATACATGGAGGAGGGCTGGACCTGGTATTCCCCCACCACGAGAACGAGATCGCTCAGGCCGAGGCCCTCACCGGGAAGCCTTTTGCCCGGTACTGGATTCACAACGGTCCCCTGACCCGAGAAGGGGTGAAGATGTCCAAGTCCCTGGGAAACATCCTCACCATAAGGGATGCCCTCCATGAATACCATAGAGAGGAGTTGAGGCTCTTCATGATGATGGCCCATTATAGGAAGCCATTGGACTTCTCCTCCCAGGGCATGGCTGAGGCGAGGGCCGCACTGGATCGCCTCTATTCGACCCTCGCTAGGTTGGATCAACTCAGAGACAAGCCCGACCACGAGGTCCGAGAAGAACAGGATGAAGGCCCTGACATGGGAAGCGATCTCCAGGGACCCGCTCGGGCCTTGTGGCATCATCTCGGTTCCTTTCGTGAGGCGTTCGAGGAAGCCATGGACGATGACTTCAATACCCCCATGGCTATCGCCCGCCTCTTCGATTTGAACCGATTGGTGAATCAGTGGCTGGACCACTCCAATTCCTCTCCTGCCGGGACGAGCCTTTCCTTGCTCGGACGACTTCGATCCAGCTATGCCTTGTACAGGGACGTCCTTGGCATCCTGACTGAATCTCCGGACGCCTTTTTCCGAAGCAAGCAAGACTTGAGCCTGGCAAGGCTCGGGCTGACGAGGGAGGAGATCGAATCTCTTGTGAAATCGAGGGCCGCCGCCCGAAGGGACAAGAATTGGCGCGAGGCCGATAGGATCCGCGACGAACTCCTCAGCAGGGGGATTCAGCTCCTGGACACCCGCCACGAGACCAAATGGAGGATACGCCCCGAGTCACCAGGAGGATGAGAGGCGCAGATGGACGACAGGGTCTTTTCCGCAAGACCATGGGGTCTGGGTTCTCAACCCATACAGGGGACAGGGCTGTTTTTCAAGGTCCTCACCCTTGTGGCACTACTCATTTGTTCGCACCAGACGGAGGTAGATGCCATGGGATCCGTTTGTGAGCCGGTGGTGGCCGGTCAGTTCTACCCCGCCGACCCCAAGGCACTGAGGGAGGGCGTAACCGGATACTTGGATCAGGCCGAGGCGGTATCCATGGATGGAGCACCCATGGCCCTGCTGGCCCCCCATGCGGGGTACGTCTACTCAGGACAGGTCGCCGGTTGGGCTTACCGCCAGATCCGAGGTCTCTCCTATGACACTGTGGTGGTCCTCTCCCCGAGCCACAGGGTCCCGTTCCGCGGGGTGTCGATCATGAGTAAAGGGGGGTACCGGACCCCCCTCGGGTTGGTGGACCTCGACGAGGCAGTCTGCAAGAGACTCCTGGAGCACCGATCCCTTGTCCAGGAGATCCCCGAGGCCCACGGGCCAGAGCATGCCCTGGAGGTTCAACTTCCCTTTCTCCAGGTGGCCTTGGGACAGGGGTGGCGTCTGGTGCCTTTGATCATCGGGACTCAGGACCTCCAGACAGCTCGCGCCCTCGCCGCGGCCCTTGAACCCGCCCTCAGGG
>CAZOXN010000713.1:0-1878 GCA_964583655.1 uncultured Desulfarculaceae bacterium
ATCTGGAAGAGGTGCCGGAGCGCCTGTTCGACCATTACAGGGCCCTTGGCATCCTTCCCAAGCGCCCCACTCGGCCCGAGCGGGAACGATGGCTCGACGCCCTTACATACGAAGCCGCCAATGAGTTCACCCGGTACAGCCGTCAGCGAGCCTCCCTGGAGAACCTGGGGTTGGTGGCGGTGGATTATGAGTTCTTGGAAGAGATCGGAAAGGACGAGCGCTTCATCCAGGCGGCGAGGTCGGCCGATTTGCCTGCCGAGATGGCGCTTCGGTTGACGCGGGCCCTTCTGGATGTGATGCGAAAGAACCGCGCCGTGGATTATGAGTTCTTTCAGGAGTACATCGACCCGAATCGGAAGCGCCGGTATCGTGAGCTGGAGGTGGAGCCTTACAACGTGCGGTTTCCGGATCGCGACCGCTCCCCCAAGGCCTTCGCTCTGAATCGACCTGAGCACATTCGACGAACCGGAAGGCTCATGGGTTTCGTCCAGGAGAACCCCAGGGCCGGCCAGCTCACCGCCACGCACAAGTTGGCCTCGCGGGTGATCGGAGATCGCGCCAAGGCCCAAGAATTTGTCCAAGCCTTGATTCCTATTCTCATCCAAGCCGAGATCCTGGTCCCGGTGCCGGAGTTTCCCATTCCCCGAGCCGAGCGGGTCCATGGCTTGGTTCCCCTTCAGATCGCATCCCGGGTCATCCGTCTTTATGCGCCCGAGCGAGGATACAGGTGCAACGCATGCCAGTCATGGCGACCGTATGACCTGCCTGTCTGTCCCACGCCCAAATGCACGACCGGCTGCCTCCAGGAACAGGGGCGCGATGAGGACAACTATTACGTCCGGCTCTACCTCGACCATCCCCCTCGGCGTCTGACCGTGGCCGAGCACAGCGCCCAGATCTCCGGGGAGGAACGGGTCAGGAGAGAAACGGAGTTCAAAGACGGGCGGCTGGACGTCCTTTCCTGCACGCCCACCCTTGAACTCGGGGTGGATATCGGCCCCCTTCTGACGGTCGTCCTGCGAAACGCCCCACCGACACCTTCCAACTACGCCCAGCGGGTGGGTCGAGCCGGCCGGCGCCTCCGGATCGGTTTTGTCTCGACCTTCTGCGCGGGAGGGGCACATGACCGCCACGTCTTCGAGCATCCCGAGTGGATCGTTGCGGGGCGATTCGACCCTCCGCGGATCCGCCTGGACAATCCAAAGATCGTGCTTCGCCACCTCCGCTCCTATTTGTTGGAGTGTGTGGAGGAGCAGATCCCCGGCCTGATGGGGGATCTGCTGGACGACTTGCGAACACCAACGAGGTGGATGAGGGAGCGGATCGAGGGGCTCTTCACGGAGATCCGAGATCGGAGGGACGAGGTCGTGGGGCGGCTGGGCCATATGATGGCCCGGGACAGGCGGGAAGGGCTAACGGATCGGTACGGTCTTCAGGATGCGGAGAGGATCGTGGACGGATTCGAGCGCGATCTCACAGAGGTTCTGGAGGGATGGTGGGAACGCGTGCGACAGCTCGATCGGGAGTTCAGGGAGTACTCGACCGTGGGTTCCCCGAGGCAGGACGAGAGGAAGGCCGCGGCCAGGAAGCGTGCTTACTACGAGATCACGCAGGATCCGGAGCGCGCCTATACATTGAATTACCTCTCCACGCGCGGTCTGCTCCCGGCATACCAGTTCCCAGTCGATACCTTCAGCCTGGATCCCGGGGTCCCTGATACACCCACCCTCTATCGTCCTTCGGCCATGGCCATCGAGGAATTCGCTCCGGGGAACTTCGTGTACGCCAATGGAAGGAAGCTCCGGTCAATCCGGGTCCTGTTCCCCGGCGGGCCAGGCTCACTGGCGGGCAGGCCGGGCAGGACCGATGCAGAGACAT
>CAZOXN010000714.1:0-1872 GCA_964583655.1 uncultured Desulfarculaceae bacterium
GGATTGTCCTTTTCCATGGAGGTTCAACTCGAGGCCTTCAGCCAGATCGCGGCCATATTGGGCACGCCGGAAGGGAGCTCATGTGGTTCGCCAATGGGAAAAGGGGGTATGCCATGTCCGTTATCACCATCTCCCGGGGCTCGTACAGTCATGGAAAGGAAGTTGCCGAGAAGGTGGCCGACAGGCTGGGATACAAGTGCATAGCCCGCGAGGTGCTCCTGGATGCCTCGGAGCATTTCAATATCCCAGAGGCAAAGTTGTTGCAGGCGATCCGCGATGCGCCGTCGTTTTTGGGGCGTCTGGCGCATGGAAGGCTCAGGTACATCGCCTTCATCAGGCTGGCCCTGCTCAGATGGGTCCAAGAGGACAACGTGGTCTACCATGGCTTTGCTGGTCACCTCATCCTCAGGGACATACCGCATGTCCTCAAGGTTCGAATCCTGGCGGACCTGGAGGATCGCGTGGGGCTGGTGATGAATCGAGACGGGGTCAACAGGAGGAAGGCCATCAGCACCGTCAAACGGGTCGATGAGGAGAGGAGGAGGTGGAGCCGCACTCTCTACGGTGTCGACACCACGGATCCAAACCTCTACGACCTCGTGCTCAACCTCAGGAGGATGACCATGGAGAGCGCCGCTGATGTGATCTGCCACACCGCGGCCCTGAAGGAGTACCAGACTACCCCCGAATCGCAGAGGATGATCAAGGATCTGCTCCTCGCTGCAGAGGTCCAAAGGGCTGTCGCGGAGATGGGGGTCGAAGCTACTGTGGCGGCCCGTGAGGGGGTCGTGGAGATAGAGACCAAGGCACCGAGGTCTCAAGAGGGGGTCTTGACCCAGGAGCTCGAGAGACGTGCCCAGGGCATTTCAGGGGTCAAGGCGGTAAGGGTCGAGGTTACCCCCTTGACCCTTTTCGAGTGAGCGGGGGATTCGATGGGCCCGAGATGATCTCGACCTTCCCAGGCCCTTTGGGATGACGGCCCCGCAGTCTACGACCATCTGCACGGAACGGCTCGCTCAGGGGCCGATCTCATTTTCCGATTGAAGGGAGGAGCGCACATGGCCTACGAAACGATACTCTACGAGAGCCGTGACAGGATCGCCTCCATAACCCTCAACCGGCCGGAGAAGTTCAACACCATCCGCCCCCCCATGCCTGACGAGATAGAGAGGGCCGTGATGGAGGCCAATGCCGATCCGGAGGTCAGGGTCATCGTCCTCAAGGGCGCCGGCAAGTCCTTCTGCGCCGGCTTCGACTTCTCCGGGAACCTGGAACACTTCAAGGAGTGGGGAGGGACACCGGGGAGCGAGCCGTGGGACCCCGGTAAAGACCTGGTGATGTCCACCAGCCCCTTTGTGGCCCCGGTTCCCAAGTTCATGAGCCTATGGTACAGCCCCAAGCCGGTGGTGGCACAGGTGCATGGCTGGTGCGTCGGGGGAGGATCGGACATGGTCCTTTGTTGCGACGTGATCATCGCCGCCGAGGACGCGAGGTTCGGGACGCCCTATTCCAGGGCTTGGGGATGTTATCTGACCGGGTTGTGGATCTACAGGCTGGGCCTCACCCGTGTGAAGCTCCTAGCCCTCACAGGGGACTCCATAAGCGGCAAAGAGGCGGAACAGGTGGGTCTCATAAACAAGGCTGTCCCAGCAGAGAGGCTCTCGGAAGAGGTCCGGTATTGGACCGAGCGCATGGCCAAGAACCCGTCCTCTCAGCTCTACGCCATGAAGCTCATAGTCAACCAGGCCTTCGAAAACATGGGGCTCCACAGCACCCAGCTCCTCGGTCCCATATTGGACGGGTACATGCGCAACACCCCTGAGGGCCTCAACTTTGTGAGGACCGCCTTCGCCAAAGGGGTGGCAGCAGCCG
>CAZOXN010000715.1:0-1866 GCA_964583655.1 uncultured Desulfarculaceae bacterium
GGCGGGAAGCGCTGGGACTGGGGCAGGATGGCTCGGTCTTGGTGGCCGGGAGCACCCACAGGGGCGAGGAGGAGATGATCCTCGGGGCCTTCGGGAGACTGCGTGCCAGTTTCCCGGGACTCCGGCTGGTAGTGGCCCCTCGTGCACCGGAGCGCTTCGACGAGGTAGAAAGGCTCATAAGGGGCAAGGGCCTCGAGGTGCTGCGACGAAGCTCGGTCAAGACCGCCAGTTCCCAACGACCCCCTGAAGTGGTGCTCCTCGATACCATCGGTGAACTGGCAAGGGTCTATGGGGTGGCTCAGGTGGGGCTTGTCGGCGGGAGCATGGTCCCGCACGGTGGCCACAATCCGCTGGAAGTGGCGGCCCATCAGTGCCCAGTCCTGTTCGGACCGCACATGGAGAACTTCCCTGAGATCGCCGCCATGCTGTTACGGACAGGGGGTGCGAGGGAGGTCTCCGACGAGGTGAGCCTGTTCGAGGCACTGCAAGACATCCTCTCCCACCCTGAGAAGGGCCAAGAGATGGGGGCAGCGGCATATCGGACCTTGATCTCCCAGCGCGGGGCAGTGAAGAGGACCATGGATGCCCTGAGACCGTTGTTGGAGAGAGGGAAGTGGACCTGAAGGCCTCGCTGGAGAGGAGGATCTGGGACGAGGGACCTGTATCGTTCCCTTGGGATCCACCCCTGAGGGGTGCCTCATGGGCTTATGGCATGGCGTTGCGTCTCCGATGGTGGTCATTGGAGAGAGGCATCGCGAAGGTCCGTCGCCTCCCAGTCCCTGTGATCTCTGTGGGAAACCTCACGGTGGGGGGGACAGGCAAGACCCCTCTGGTGATTCTCATCGCCGAGGCCCTCAGGAACTCGGGCCGGCGCGTCGCCATCCTTTCAAGAGGTTACGCCAGGAGGAGGGGCAGGTCCGTTCGATGCGTCTCCGACGGCAACAGGATACTCGCTCCCCTGGAAGAGGCCGGGGACGAGCCCTTCATGATGGCCCGTCGCCTCCCGGGGGTGTGCGTCTGGGTCGCGGCGGACCGGGTACAGGCAGGGAAGGCCGCCTTGAAGGAGCAAGCCCCGGAAGTCCTCATCCTGGATGACGGATTTCAGCATCGAATGCTCCACCGTGACCTCGATCTGGTGGTGATTCGCGGCCCTCGGCCCTTGGCCAATGGGAGGCTACTCCCCTCGGGTCCCCTCCGTGAGCCCCCAACGGCCCTGAGGAGGGCGCACCTGGTGATCCTTGTCCTCCAAGGTGACTCAAGATCGAAGGAGAGATCCTTGGAGGAGATTCGAGGGGTGACGCCCCTCCCTCCGGTGATCGGAGCCGATTACAGACCACGGGGACTCTGGGAGATCCGAGACGGCAGGCCGCTGCCATTTGATGCTTTGTCGGGCAAACGGGTGGCCCTGGTGTGCGCCATAGGGAGGCCCGATGGATTCAGGGCCACTGTGGCCTCGTTGGGTGCTAGGGTGGAAGCCCTGCTTTCATTCCCGGACCATCACTGGTATACTTTTCGAGATATGGAGCGAATTCGCAGGATCCGAAATGAGGTGGACGCCGTGGTGACCACCGAGAAGGACTCCTGGAAGTTGCGTCTGGCCGGTGCGGAGCATATGGATCTGTGGGTCCTCGGGGTGGACCTGCAGGTGGAGCAACCCGAGATACTGCATGGGCGCTTGGCCGGGATCTTGTGACGCGGCGCGATGCGGATCCTGGGTGATCGGCGCAAGATGCAGGATGCATGGTACCGGATGAGAGACATGGAGTCTTGGAGGAAGAACCCCCAGGAGCAGTTCCTAGGTTTCATTTGGCGGGAGTGGGAGGGCCCGTGTCCTTTCCCTTGCATGGTGAACGATTGCCGCGATAT
>CAZOXN010000716.1:0-1862 GCA_964583655.1 uncultured Desulfarculaceae bacterium
TGCTGGGCCATTGCGCCCAGGGTGGCCCCCACGTCCGCTCCCCCTGTCCCCACGCGTACCCCTGTTTCGCGGCCACCCGTCAACTGCTCGCCCCACTGCCATTCGACACCCAGGCTCTTGCTCTTGGTCAGGGAGACCTCGGCTATGAGGGCCTCCACCAGCACCTGGGGACGCATCACGTCCAGCTTCTCTATGACCTCCTTCAAGGTCTCGTAATCCGTGGGGGAGGCCACGATCACCAAGGAATTGGTGGGCTTGTCCGCCACCACCTGCACGTCCTCCCCCAGGACCACTGACCTGGAGAAGGCATCCAGCCCCCCCCCGAAGACCCCTGTCAGTGCCGATGTGGTCCCGGAGATCCCGGTCCTGGTCCCCGTAGTCCCGAGCCCTGTCGCGCCCAAGGTCCCTGTCCCCAGGCCCGTGGTGCCGTACCCCAAGGTCCCAAGACCCGTTGTACCGAGCCCCGTGGTCCCGATACCTGTCCCGGTCCTGGTGGTCCCGGTCAGAGGAGTGGCACCGGTACCCCTGCCGGATAGCTGGGCGAGGACCTGCATGATCTCCTCGGCCTTGGCGTACTCCAGGAAATAGACGTGGATCCGTTTGCGGCCCGGGGGAAGAGGGGTATCCAGCTTCTCGATGAGGCCCATGATCTTTTGGGTATCAGTGGCGCTGGCGATGATGATGAGGGAGTTGGTGCGCTCGTCGGCTATTATCTTGGAGGCGCTGATGACCGCTCCTTCCGTAGACGCAGCAGCCGCCTGGGGGACACCCGGCTGAGGTGGAGCAGGGACCCCAGGGCGCGCAGGCTGCGTGGTCGTGGTCCTGCGGGCTGCCTGCTGGGCCCCTTTGTCCATGAGGGCCAGGAGCTCGCTCGCCAGGACCTGGGCCGAGGCGTACTTGAGGGGGACCACCGTGATCTTCTCGTCCACCCCCTCCACGTCCAGATCCCTGATGATGCCCATGAGGCGGTGGATGTTGGACGCATAGTCCGTGATCACCAGGGTATTGGTGGGCATATAGGCCGCGATCTGGCTCTCCTTGGAGACCAAGGGGGACAATATCCCCTTGAGGTCGTTGGCATTGGCGAAGCTCAGCGGGACAACCCCGGTGACGATCCGATCCTCCCGACTCACCTGGCCCAGACCATCGAGTTTCAGGGTGGTGATGTCCTTCTGTCTGGCCTCTGTAGACGGGATGATCTTGGTGACCGCGCCGGAATCCACCACCGTGAAACCCTTCATCTCCAGGACCGACAGAAAGATCCTGTAAGCCTCCTCCACGGTTATCTCGGATGGTGAAAGGATGGTCACCGTGCCCTTCACCTTGTCGTCCACCAGGAAGTTCCTGCCCGTCAGCTCGCTGATGAACTTTACCACCGTGCGAAGGTCGGCATTGTCGAAGTTTATGGTGATCCGGTCCGAGGAGGAAGGACGCTTGTTCCCGGCAGCGGTCCCCGGAGCCGGGGCAGCCGGGGCGGAAGTGGACGGTCCAGACGAGACCCTCTTGGCCGGACTGGTGCCCGCCGGCGCAGGAGCGGACCTCCTCGGGGGGGATTCCGAGGGCCTCGCTGGGGACGGGACGGACGGGGCCTCAGGTGCAGGCGAGACCTTCTCTGAGGGGTTGGCCCCTTCGTCCTCTGCCAAACGCGCGCCATGGGCCGGTGAGGCCATCACCCAGCAACAAAGGAGGACCAACGAGAGGACCAACGAGGCCAAGGAGGGACAATGCGCTCGGGCTGCGGCGGTCACCCGCCCCAGGTCGAGGTCCCAGGCCCCCTTGGCCTTCGCGCCCTTGCCCCTGGTGAGGCCAGGGGAAAACCATCCAAGATGGATGCACCGCGTCCAGGCAGCCCTGGGAAACGC
>CAZOXN010000717.1:0-1859 GCA_964583655.1 uncultured Desulfarculaceae bacterium
AGTGGACGGGCAAGGCGGCCAGCTTCCTCATGGCCGGACTGGTCCTGGCCATCTGCTACGACATCTTCGTCCGGTACGCCCTCAACAAACCCACGGCCTGGGGCTTCGAGATGACCTACATGGTCTACGGGGCTTACTCCATGCTGGGCGTGGCTTACTGTCAGAAACTGAAAGGGCATGTCCGCATGGACCTGCTCTATGCCAAGCTCACCCCCAGGGTGAAGGCCAGGGTGGACGTCATCTGCTATCTCCTCCTGTTCTTCCCGTTCCTCCTCGTGCTCACGTACAAGTGCGGGGAGCACACCCTCTGGTCCGTGACCTCGGGTGAGCGCTCATCGGTGAGCGTGTGGAGACCTCCCCTCGGGCCGTTCAAGCTCGCCATCACCTTCGGCTTGGTGCTCTTCCTCTTGCAGGGTCTGGCGGATTTCCTCAGGAGTCTTCGCGTCGCCTTCGGAGGTCCTCGGCATGAGTCCTGAGCTGACCACGGTCCTGATGCTCCTCAGCCTCTTCGTGCTCCTCGCGGGCTTCCCCCTGGCCTTCGGGATCGGGACCATGGGCCTGCTCTTCGGGTATCTCACAGGTGGGAAGGCCTTTCTCTACATGCTCCCCCAGCGGGTGATCAACGGGACCCTCTCGGAGTATATCCTGGCCGCGGTCCCCCTCTTCATATTCATGGGGGCCATGATGCAGAGCTCCGGGGTGGCGGAGCGCTCCTTCACCATCCTCCAGAGGTGGATGTCGGGGCTGAGGGGCGGGCTGGCCGTGGCCACCGTCATCCTGGCTGTGATCTTCGCGGCCTGTGTCGGGGTGGTGGGCGCATCGGAGACCGCCATCGGGCTCCTGGCCATCCCTTCCATGCTCAAGGCCAGGTATCATCAGGGGCTGGCCAGCGGGGTGGTCTGCGCCGGGGGCACCCTGGGGATCCTCATCCCGCCCAGCATCATGCTCATCCTGTATGCCCCCATGGCCGGCGTGTCGGTGGTTGACATGTATGCAGGGGCCTTCATCCCGGGGCTCCTCTTGGGGCTCTCTTATATCATCTACGTGCTCATAAGGACGGCTTTGAGGCCTGAGATGGGCCCTACACTCCCGGCGGAGATGGCCCTGAAGTTCTTCACAAAGGAGTCCCTGGTCCAGGGGGCAAGGTATCTCTTCCCGCCGGTGGGCCTCATCATCCTGGTGCTCGGGTCTCTCTTCTTCGGGATCGCCTCCCCCACCGAGGCAGGGGCCGTGGGGTCCATCGGGGCCATGGCCCTGGGGTTCCTTTATCGGACCATCACTTGGAAATCCTTCAAGGAGAACTGCTATCTCACCCTGCGGATCACAGCCATGATCATATTCATAGCCATCGGCTCCAACATTTTCACTGGGGCCTTCCTCAATGCAGGGTGCGGCCAGGTGATAACAGACCTCCTCCTGGGCATGGGCCTGGGGCGCTGGGGGATATTCATGGTCCTGCTTCTCATCATCACGGTCCTGGGGTGTTTCATCGACTGGATCGGGATCCTCATGATCATGGTCCCCATCTTCGCACCCATACTCTTCAAACTGCAGTTCGACCCCCTATGGGTGGGGCTGATCGTCTGCGTCAGCCTCCAGATCTCTTTCCTCTCTCCGCCCTTCGCCTATTCCATCTTCTACATGAAGGGGATCGCCCCCGAGATCCCTTTGAACGAGGTCTACCGGGGGATAGTGCCTTTCGTGATACTCCAGGTGGTCATCACGGTGCTCTGCATTGTGTTCCCGGATATATGCCTCTGGCTTCCGAACATGCTGAAGAAGTAGGGGGACGGCTCGAGAGCGAGCGATGGGATCAACGTCAACGAAGCAACGGAAAACCTGGGTCTCCCATCGAGACC
>CAZOXN010000718.1:0-1857 GCA_964583655.1 uncultured Desulfarculaceae bacterium
ACATCCAGGTCCTGCTCGCCTGGACGCTGGGGCTCAGGGAGAACGACGTCAGGGTGATATCCAAGTATACCGGAGGGGGGTTCGGCAGCAAGTTCGAGCTGGACTCGGCCCAGTTCTGCAGCGCCCTCCTCTCCATGAGGCTCTGCCGGCCGGTGAAACTCGTCCTGACGAGGGAGGAGGAGTTCATCGCCACCAAGCGGAGGACCCCGATGATCTACTACGTGAAGACCGGGGTCAAGAAGGACGGCACCTTCCTCGCCAAGGAGGCCAGGGTATTCACAGAAGGAGGCGCTTACACCTCCATGGGGGCCACGGCCCTTTATCTCACCGGGTTCTTCCAAACCTTCCCTTACAAGTGGCCCAATTACCGCTATGACGGGTACAGGGTGTACACAAACACCAGTCCCACCTCTGCCATGCGGGGCTTCGGGGCCCCCCAGGCGACCTTCGTTGGAGAGAGCCAGATAGACCTCATCGCGGCTGAGCTCGGCATAGATCCCATAGAGATCAGGCGAAAGAACGCCATGACACCGAATTATGAGGTCCCGGGACAGGCCACGATCCAGAGCTGCGGCCTCCTCGAGTGCCTCGACCGGATCGAGGGGTGGATCAAGTCGCGGGGAAAGCTTCCTCCCAACAGGGGGATCGGCATCGCCTGCTATGGGTTCATGTCGGGCGGCATCTTCAACTGGTTCGATTCCCCTTATGCCTTCTCTTCGGCCCTGGTGAGGGTCAACATCGACGGCAAGGTGGATCTCTTCGTGGGGGCCCAGGACATGGGCCAGGGCTCCAACACCACTCTGGCCATGATCTGCGCCGAGGAGCTCGGGGTTCGTCTCGAGGATATCCGCGTGCATTCGGGCGACACCGATGTATGTCCCCCTGACCTAGGGGCTTGGGGGAGCCGCCAGACCCTCATGGCGGGCAATGCCACGAAGATGGCAGCGGCTGAGGCCAAGCGGCAGATACTGGAGTTCGCCGCGGCCAAGATGGGACCCAACGTGGTCTACGACCTGGACATAAGGGACAGGTGGATACACCTGGTGGCAAGGCCCGAACGCGGCCTCTCCTACTTCGATGTGGTGAAAGAGGCCATCAGGGGAAAGGACGGACAGGCCATCATGGGTAGAGGGCATTATACGCCGCACAGGAAGGGTATGATCTCTCCTGCATACAGTTTCGGGGTCCAAGCGGTGGAGGCCGAAGTGGATCCGGATACCGGGAAGATCAAGCTCATCAACGCGGTGACGGCCCACGACTGCGGGCAACCCATCAACCCTCTGGGCTTGACCGGTCAGCTCGAGGGCGCCATCGCCATGGCCGCAGGGTACGGTTTCACGGAGGATCTCCCCATGGATGAGGGGAAAATCTTGAACCCGAATCTCGTGGACTACAAGCTGATAAGGGCATGCGACATGCCAGAGACAGATGTCTTCGAGGTGGAGACCCATGAGCCGGAAGGGCCTTTCGGGGCCAAGGAGGCGGGTGAGGGCTTGACCAATCCAACGGCGGGTGCACTGGCCAATGCCATCTTTCACGCCACAGGGGTGAGCGTCAAGGACCTGCCCATCACCTCGGAGAAGATCTTCTACGCCCTGAAGGGGAAAGAGTAGCACGACAGGTGAGGAGGTACGAAGTGGGTTACCAGTGTCCGGTCTGCAGGAAGGTATGGCCCGGGACCATGGAGTTGGCCAGGCACATGCTGGGCACAGGGGATCAGCCTCACAAGGGATGGATCAACTCCAAGGGACTCTCTTACGCCGATTTGCTCCTCATGCAGACCACGGAACCGGGAAACAAGGGCTACGTCACCTTGGCCAGCGTCTTGGAAAGGGAGGCCGATCGGGTCGGGGTCTG
>CAZOXN010000719.1:0-1852 GCA_964583655.1 uncultured Desulfarculaceae bacterium
TCCTGGTCCTGGCCGAGCTCGCTCAGTGGGATGGCGATGTTGTAGAGCAGCTCCTCTGAGTCAGGGGACAACCGGAGGCCGTTGGCGAAACTCCGCACCGCCCTGGCGAAGTCCTTCTTTTCCGTGAAGACGATGCCCAGGTACTTGTGCGCGTCCAGATTGTAAGGCGAGAGTTCGAGGACCTTGTGGAATTCCCTGGCCGCCCCGTCCAGATCACCCTGGTGGGAGAGCAAGAGGCCCATCTGGAGGTGGGGCCTGGGGCTGTTCGGGGAGCGACGCAGGGTATCCTGGATCAGGGCCATGTCGTCCCTCCAGTCGCCAATCCTGACATAGGTGCGCACCGCGTAGAGTCCGACCACGATCTCAACGGCCATCAGGACGACCAGGGGGCCTGTCTCCTTGAACCTGGCGAAGGGGAATCTCTGTCTCAGGCCGTTGAATCCCATGCCCATGAGCAAGGCGAGACCCACGGAGGGGAGATAGAGACGCTGGTCGGCTATGGGACGGGTGTGTTGATACAGGACGTTGGACACTGGAATGAGCCCCACCATGATCCAGAAGAGCCCGTAAAGCGCTATGCGTGACCTTCCCAAGAGGAGGACCAGGCCCAACACAAGGACGAGCAGGAGAGAGGCAGCGGATGCCCAAGTCTGCCACTGCGTGGCCAGGCCTTCCAAGGGCAGGGTCCTATCGGCGTTGAGGTGCAAGGGGACGAGGAGCATCCAGAGATAGGTCCCGAGGGTCCTCAGGATGAGCAGGGCGTGGATGTCCAGTGGCAGTGGCGGCGGCCCCTGCTGGCCGTGGGGCATGAGAAAGGCCAGTTTCAAAGAGACGTAAAGGAGGGTGAGGATGAAGGCAGGGAGGGCGAAGAGCAGGGCCCTCCTCTTGCTTCCTTGGTGGAGCAGGACCCCGTGGGCCACGATGATGAGGGGGACCGTGATGGCCATCTCCTTGGAGAGCAGGCCCAGGACATAGCTCAGAGCCGAACCCCCCTGGAGGAGCAGGCGCCTCCGGGGGGTCCCTGCATCCAGGGCCTCGAGATAGGCCAGCAGGGCGAAGAGCGAGAAACACAAGGAGAGGAGCTCGGAGCGGTTCTTGACCCAGACCACGACCTCGGTGTGCATGGGGTGCAGGGCGAAGATCATGGCCCCGACCCAGGCCACGTCCTCCCGTCCTGCGAGGCGCAGCAGGAGGAGGCGGACCAGCCATACATTGGCCAGATGGACCAACAGGTTGAAGGCGTGGAAGGGCAGGGGGTTGTCCCCCCAAATGGCCCACTGAAGGGCGAGGGTCAGGGCCCTCATGGGGCGGTACTGTCCCTTGATCCCCACGAAGTAGTGGGTCCAGTACTCGGGGGAGAAGAGGAATGGGAGGTGCCTCAGATCCTGGAGCCAGGGATCGATCTGGATCAGGCCGTGATCGTCCCAGACGAAGCCGTGTCCCAGGCAAGAGGCGTACACGATGGATGGGATGCCCAAGAGGACGATCAACGGGATACGGGTGCGAAGCCCCTCAGGGACTCGCGACGTGCGATGACCGGGTTCGGATGGTCCTGTCCTTTTCATCGGGCTGTGTATAACATAGCCCATGCCAAAAGGCAAAATCAGGGATCAGACTTCCCTTGCAAGGCATGGAACGATTTCCTATAATGCCGTCACGATCGACCCATCCGCGGGACCGGAGGGACAGAGATGGCCAAGATCGATGCGTTCTTCAAGCTCATGCACGAGCAGGGGGCCTCGGACCTGCACCTGGTGGCCGGCTCCCAGCCCATACTCAGGCTTCGGGGCGAGATGGAGCGGGTCAAGTACAAGGTCTTGGAGAACGATGAGCTCAAGGCATGCTCTACGAG
>CAZOXN010000720.1:0-1849 GCA_964583655.1 uncultured Desulfarculaceae bacterium
CGCTTGACCGCCACGTAGTTCACGATGCGTCCCGAGCCGTCCAGAACCGGGGATATGGTGCAGTCCTCCGTGTAGAAGGTCCCGTCCTTCCTCCTGTTCACTATCCGCCCTGTCCACGTCCTGCCAGAGCTAATGGTCCCCCACAGATCCTGGTAAAACGCCAGGTCCTGTTTGCCGCTCTTCAAGATCCGCGGGTTCTGCCCCAGGACCTCCTGACGGGTGTAACCCGTGATGCTCTCGAAGGCAGGGTTCACGTACTGTATGGCCCCGTCGGGGCCCGTTATCACCACTACCTCCCCTGCCTGCTCTATGGCCGCGAGCAGGCGCTCCCGCTCCGCCTCGGCGAGCCTCCGATCCGTGATGTCCGTCATCACCCCTGTGACCCCGACCACTCGACCCCCCTCCATGAGGGGCCGGCTATGGGTCCTGACGAACCGCACCGAGCCGTCCTTGTCCACGACCCGAAACTCATGTGGCTCTATCTGCCCCTCCAGCACCCCGCGAAAGCGCCCGACGATCAAGGGGAGGTCCTCGGGATGGACGAGCCTCGTGAACCTCACGCCCACGAGCTCGTCGGCCTTGTACCTGCTCATGCGCTCTATCGCCGGGCTCATATAGGTGATCCTGCCCTCTGCGTCCACCCTGAAGATGGCGTCGTTGATGTTCTCCACCAGGGTTCGATAGCGCCCCTCGCTCTCCCTCAGGGCCTCTTCCGCCATCTTTCGCTCTGTCATGTCCTCGTAAAGGACGAGCTGTTTGCCGGAGGGCAATGTCACCGGTCTGAAGAGGATGGTCTTGGTCTCGCCGTCTTTGCATCTCACATCGTAACTGCGGGGCCTCACCTCTCCCTCCGGGTACCTGGCCAGGTCCCCCTTCCACGCCTCCACCACCTTCCTTCGGTACTCCGGGTCCGGATAAGCTAGCCTGAACCATTCAGACCCGTTGGGGATGTCCGAGAGGCCATAGCCGAAGATCCTTGAAAAGGCGGGGTTCACGTAATCGTATCGACCTTCCTCGTCTATCAGGCTTATCCCCAGCGGGGACTTGTCACTGAGGGTCCTGAAGCGCCCCTCGCTCTCCCTCAGGGCCTCTTCCATCCTGATCCGCTCCGCCACGCCCCATATGATTCCGGCCAGGTAGGAGACGGCCTCCGCATCCCTGTCCGTGTAATCCACGGGCTTGTTCCCGAGGCCGAAGACCGCCACGACCTTGTCCCCCCTGACCACAGGGACCAGGAGCAAGCGCCCTATGACGGGATGCCCTTCGGGCAGCTCCTTTCTCCCGGGAAGGGAGTCGAAGTCATTGTGGATCACCGACCTCTTCTGGCGCACGCAATCGGCCCAAAGCCCTGCCTGATCAACGCTCAGGTGCCCTCCTTCGGCCTTGCAAAGCCCGTCCAACGTCCCGGTGGACCAGCGCTGCAAAGACAGGGCCTTTTCGTCCGGGTCCAGGAGATGGTAGAAACCCAGGGCGCTCTGGACCAATGCGCCGATCCGGTCCATGGCCTCCCTCAGGAAATCCTCCGACGAGCGATCCACCGCGTACTCTGTGAGATCGCTCCTCGCCTGCGTCAGGCGCTGGGCGGCGCGCTCCTCGCTCCTGTCCCGGAACACCAGAACCACTCCCAGGACCTCGCCCTTTTCGTCCGACTCGCCAAGATGGACCGCCCGCGCAATCCGGCAGACGTTCCCACGTACGTCCTCGTCCCTGCGTTCATGATAGGTGAATTGAAGACAGCCTTCGTGATGGGGTTCATCATCTTCGTGCCCTTCCTGATAATAGACATGGTCGTTGCGGTGACTCTGATGTCCATGGGAATGATGATGGTGCCGCCCACTATCTTCTCTCT
>CAZOXN010000721.1:0-1842 GCA_964583655.1 uncultured Desulfarculaceae bacterium
CGCGATTACGAGAGGGTGAGAACCCTCAGGGAGATCGCAGATGCGGGAGGCATTCACCCGGATCTCCAGAAGGCCAACTGGCCGTTTGCGGGAGAACCCCTGTTTTGGCACCAGGAAGCCGCCCTGCAAGCCGGGCGGGCAGGCCGCTCCTTAGTGGTCACCACAGGCACGGGATCCGGGAAGACCGAGGCCTTCCTTCTCCCGGTCATGGACGGGATCCTCCGGCGAAAGCGAGAGGGTGTAAAGGGGCTTCAGGCCATTCTACTTTACCCCATGAACGCCCTGGCCAACGATCAACTGGAGCGCCTGCGGAGACTTCTTCGGGGCACAGGGCTCGATCTCTCCTTTGGCCTGTACACGGGGGACAGCGATGTCGCAGCGCGGAGCCTTCGCGAAAAGCCAGCGGAGACCGAAAGGCTGACTCGGGCCTCCATCCGGAGCAGCCCGCCGGACATCCTCCTCACCAACTACAAGCAGCTCGAATTCCTGCTGGTCCGTCGGGAGGATCGGGTCCTCTTCACCCGCTCCCTTCGCTACCTCGTCCTCGACGAGATCCACAGTTACCGAGGGGCGCTCGCCACTGAGATCGCCTGTCTGATCCGAAGGCTCAAGGCGCACGCATCCCTGGAGCCGGGGGAACTAGTGTGCGTGGGGACCTCGGCCACGGTTTCAGCGAGGGGGGATGGCTCCGAGAGGCTTGCCCGTTTTGCCACAACGCTTTTCGGCGAATCCGTCTCCGAAGGGGACATCGTCGGAGAGCGCTTCGCCGCGAGGCCTCCTGCACGGGAAGCATGGACTCCATTGTCTCCGGACATCGAGGACGGAGACCTCGTGTCTCTGGATCCCGGCGACGATCACTCTGTGATCCGTCTGGCCGAGCGATTGACCGGGAGGAGGGCACCGGGCAACGGCCCTGTGTCGGAACGCGTCAGAGCGCTCCTCGAGGGGAATCGCGTGGTGGAGGTGTTGGAGGAGATCCTGTGGGAGCCACTTTCCCTGGATGCTGGGGCGGGGGCGTTGAAAGGGCGGCTTCCCGAACGGGCGGGGGTGCCCGATGACGCGGTGCGAAGGGAGATCGAGGCGTACCTCCTCGTGGGGAGCGTGGGAGACGAGGACCACCCGCCTCGGCTTCGGCCCAAGCTCCACACCTTTTTCCACGGGGTCTACGACGTCTCCTTGTGTCTCAACCCGGACTGCCGCACCCTTGTTCCCCAGGGAGGCGCCGAGTGCGCCCGCTGCGGCTCCGTGGCGTGGCCAGCGGCCCTTTGCCGCACCTGCGGGCAGGATTTCGTGAAGGCGAGATTCGAGCGGGGGGGAGAGGATAGGCCTGTGGGGACAGGGGATTTTTACAGCGATGAGAACACGGCCTTTCTCACCCACCAGATCCGAGAGCTCCCGGAAGGACCAGGGGCAGAAGACGAGGAATCCGAAGACGACCAGCCCAAAAAACCGGCTCGCAGGACGAGTAAGGAGGGGCCGGCCGCACGTCGTCTGGAAACGGCCTGGGTCTGTCTAGGTTGTGGCCGGCTCATGGATGAAGGAGGTGTATGCCCGGCCTGCAACCGTGCCTCCATACCCATGCTCATGCATCGAGGCAAGCTGAACAGCTGCCCTGCATGCGGCGATGTTTACACCCGGGGAGAAATCGTGACTCCCCTTCGCACCGGAACGGCCTCCACGGTCTCGGTACTGGTCACCCACCACCTGGACCGCCTGGAGGGAGAGGATCGAAAGCTCCTTGTCTTTGCGGACAACAGGCAGGATGCGGCCCATCAGGCAGGATACACCTCGGACAAACACCGCTCCTTCGCCCTTCGTCATCTGGTGGCCAAGGAGGTGCGG
>CAZOXN010000722.1:0-1840 GCA_964583655.1 uncultured Desulfarculaceae bacterium
AGATCGCACTCCCTGAAGGCCGCCTCCACATCCCCGAACTCCTGGTGCACCTCCGCACAGATGTTTCTGGGATAGTCGTCGTGGATCAGAGGCGCCCCTTCCTCCATGGCCTCCCTGGCATCGAATACGGCTGGCAGCTCCTCATAGTCCACCTGGATCAGGGAGACCGCCTCCAGGGCGGTCTCCAGGTCCACGGCGGCCACCGCCGCTATCTCGTCTCCCACATAACGCACCTTGTCGTGGCAAAACAGGGTCTCGTCATAACGGGCAGGGCTGACCCCGTACCTGGTCAAGCCAGCCTCCTCGGCCGTGACCACGGCCTTGACACCAGCAAGCCTCCGTGCCTTGGAGGTGTCTATGTTCAGGATACGTGCATGGGCCAAAGGGCTGTGGAGCATGGCGCCGAAAAGCATCCCCGGCATGGAGAGGTCGTCCGCGTACTTGGCCCTCCCGGTTGCCTTGTCCGGCGCATCCAGCTTGGGTGCCCTGGTATTCAAGACCAAGAAGCTGCTCATGGCATCTCTCCTCACGGTCATTCCGCCATGGTCCTGGATGCGGACTCTATGGCCTCGACGATCTTCTGGTAGCCCGTGCAGCGACACAGGTTCCCGCTTATGGCACCTCTGATCTCCTCCTCCGTGGGGCGAGGGTTCTTGTCCAAGAGGGCCTTGGCCGACAGTATCATCCCTGGCGTGCAGAACCCGCACTGGATGGCCCCGTGCTGCACAAAGGCCTCCTGCAAAGGGTGCAAACGACCGTCTGAGGCCAGCCCCTCGATGGTGGTCACCTTGCGTCCGTCGGCCTGGACGGCCAGCATCAGGCAAGAGCTCACTGGGACGCCGTCCAAGAGCACGGTGCAGGCACCGCACTCCCCCAGGCCGCAGCCGTGCTTGGCCCCGGTGAGCCCTAGGTCCTCCCGCAGGACCTGAAGAAGCGTTCGATGGGGTAGCACCGCGATGTCGTACTGCTGGTCGTTGACGAAGATCGTGATGAGCCTCTTGCTCATGGTCCGCTCCTTGACCTGAGATGAATCACCTAGAGACTTGGTCCTCGCCCATGGGGGATTTGGAGAGCCGCCCTTCCCGGATCCGCGGCATTGCCGTCACCGCCCCAGGGCCCGTGCGTAGGCCAGACCGAGGGTCCTACGCACCAGGGTCTCCACGATCCAGAGCCGGTATTCCGCCGACCCCCTGTGGTCGTCTATGGGTTTGGCATCCTGGGCCGCGGCCCTGCCCGCCTCGGCAAAGAGCGATTCCGATGGCCTGTTTCCCACCAGACACGCCTCTGCCGAGCTCGCCCTGAGGGGTACAGGCCCCACCGCCCCGAGGGCCACCCTGGCCTTCCCTATGGGGCCATCCGCCGCCTCCAGGGTGAGTGCCGCAGCCACGTTCACGATGGCGATCTCCAGGGTCCTCCTTGTCCCCATCTTCACGTATGCCGAGCCTGTGAGCGGTGGAGGTGCATCGATCTTCACTGCCCTCAGGATCTCTCCAGGCCTGATGGCGGTCTCCCCCGGCCCCAAGAAGAAGTCCTCCAGCATAAGCTCCCTCTCCCCACCCAGGTCCTGCAGAGAGAGCTTGGCGCCCAAAACCATCAGCGGGGGTGCAAGGTCCGCAGCGGGCCTAGCCGTGACCAGGTTCCCCGCCACTGTGGCCCTGTTTCGCACCAGGGGGGTGCCCAGGCTCATGGCCCCTTCTCCCAGCGCGGCAGCCCATCCGTTCAACCCCTCCCATCTGGCCAGGGCGGCCACACGCGCCATGGCGCCCAAGACCACCCCCTTCTTGTGCGCCTCCATGCGCCTGAGGACCGGTATCCTCTCCAAGCTCACCAGGTGGGAAGG
>CAZOXN010000723.1:0-1838 GCA_964583655.1 uncultured Desulfarculaceae bacterium
GGCCTCATCGATGGTAGCGAACGACATGCCTCGCCCTCCTTCAACTCCATGTGAAGCATCGACTCATGGGGTGGCGAAGTTTCCTTTCCCCGCCCAAGTACACAACGTGTGGCATCTCAACGGATGAACCCGTGTTCTTTGAGGTAATCCTCGGTCACTTTGCCCCTCTCCGACGGCGCCTTTCCAGACCACCCGAGGAGGAGCTTCTCCACATACTTCCCTAGGATATCACACTCGATGTTCACCGGCTCCCCCACCGCCTTCCCGCCCAAGGTGGTGTCCCTTATGGTCAGCGGGATGAGGGTCAGGCTGAAGCCCTCCAGCGAGCAACTGTTCACTGTGAGGCTGACTCCGTCCACCGCCACTGATCCCTTCTCCACTATGTAACGGCCGATGAAGGGAGGAATCTGGATCCCGATCTCCAGGTGGTGGATCCCTTTGTCCCTGCGTTGGATCTTTCCGATCCCATCGATGTGGCCCGTCACCAGGTGCCCCCCCAGTCTGTCCGACGGGCGCAACGCCCTCTCAAGATTGACCTTCCGCCCGATCCTCGCCTCCCCCAAGGTGGTGCGACCTGTGGTCTCTGGTGAGAGCTCCACCTGAAAGACCCCTGAGCCAGCCTCCACCACAGAGAGGCAGACCCCGTCCACAGCGATGCTCTCGCCTGTCTGGAAGCCCTCGGTAGGGAGCCTGGTCTGGATCCACAACCGGGCGATATCCCCTTGCCGGTTCACCTGGCGGACGACACCGATATCCTGGATCAGACCCGTGAACACCTCTTCCCTCGCTCCATGCCCGCACGCCCCGGGGGCACTCAGGCCTTCCGCCTCGAGTCCTGCAAGAGCTCCCGCACCTCCTCGATGAACTGGCTTATATCCTTGAACTGCCTGTAGACCGATGCGAATCTCACGTACGCCACATCATCCAGTTGATAGAGGGCGTCCATGACCATCTCCCCTATGTCGGAACTCGCGATCTCCTTCTCCCCCAGTTCCTGGAAGTGACGTTCTATGCGTCCTGTCACCTCTTCTATGACCTCAATGCTTATGGGACGCTTCTCGCACGCCTTCTTCAGCCCCGCCATGATCTTGTTTCGGTCAAAAGGCTCCCGCGACCCGTTCTTCTTTATCACCAGCGGCAGTATCTCCTCCACGCGCTCATAGGTCGTGAACCGTCTGTTACAGAGCGTGCACTGGCGCCTTCTTCTTATCACATCGCCGTCCTTGGACAGACGCGAGTCAATAACCTTGTTGTCGAGCCCTTTACAAAATGGACACTTCACTTGGCCCCCTTTCGAATCTGCTCGGCCCTGATCCCACTGCTTCGCATCATCTCCTCGGCTAGCTCGTCAGCATATCCATCCCTGTATACCACCCGTTGGATACCCGCGTTGATGATCATCTTAGTGCATATGACACAGGGGTGTGTGGTGGTGTAGAGCGTTGACCCCCTGAGGCTCACCCCGTGATTGGCCGCTTGGATGATGGCGTTTTGCTCCGCGTGGAGGCCTCGGCAGAGTTCATGCCGCTCCCCAGGCGGGACCTCTCTGGCCTCCCGCAAGCAACCTACCTCATCGCAATGGGGGAGACCGCTTGGGGCTCCATTGTAACCGCTGGCCAAGATCTGTCGGTCGCGTACCAGCAGGGCCCCCACCCGTCTCCTCAAACAGGTGGAACGGCTGGAAACCAGCTCTGCGATCTCCATGAAGTAATCATCCCAGGAAAGGCGCTTCACGTCCTGCGCCCTCCCCGCGCCGCCCCGCGCACCGACACCGGCGATGACCTCCGGGGATAGACCGGGAAGGCCTCGCACAGCTCCCGCACCTCCTCCCGCACCCT
>CAZOXN010000724.1:0-1831 GCA_964583655.1 uncultured Desulfarculaceae bacterium
ACGTGAAGGAGGCCTCCGGACCAATCCCCGGAAGGGCCCGGATCCTGGACGGGCTCATCTGCGATGCCTGCGGGGAGAGGACCATGGAGAGCCGCATCCGCAGGCTCATGGGCCAGAACCTCTGCCCGCCGTGCTTCGAGGAGAGGGAGGCCCGTTCCTGACCAGGGATGGCTTGCCCCAAGGGTAGACGCGTTCACAATGGAACTCGTGTCTTGATGGCATGGGTCATGAGTCAGCGATCCGTTTCGAGGATGGCCTTGCTGAATGCCTCCCCCAGGATCTCCCGCTGCCAATCCTTGAGGGCCCGATAGAGGCTCGCCTCGAATCCCTCAGAGAGGCTCTGGGCCAGTTCCTTGAGGGTGGCGTTGGGGCACAAGACTCCGGGGTCCACTCCAAGCTCCCTGGCCCTTGTGTCCCTGATGGCCTTGAGAAGCATGAAACGCCTGCGCCCCCCGCGATGGGTCTTGGCGGGGCGGGGTCTCCTGGCGATGGACCAAGGGATCGGGGGGGCGTTACAACCCTTGCGGATGGCCTCCCTGATCCCCTCCCCGAGGGTCGCCACGAGCCTCGGGGAGAGGCCGGTGATCCCCTCGAGATCCAAAGCCGGGGCTTCTGCCCGCCTTGCCAGTGTCAGTAGCGTCTCCGTCCCCATCACCTTGAAGGGTGGCACGTCCCTCTTGCGTGCCACCTCCTCCCTCCAGTCCAGCAAGGCTTGGAGGATTGCCCTCCCCCTCTCGTCCAGGTCCCGAGACCCAGGTATTCTCAGGGCATCGGGAGGGGTCCTGGGCCTAGGCCTCACCTGGCGCAGGGCCTCGAACTGCCTCCTGGCCCAGTCGAGCCGGCCCAAGGCCTGAAGCTCTGCCACCAGGGCCTCTCTCAGCCTGAGCAGGTGCCTGGTGTCTTCCAGGGCGTAGCGGACCATGGCATCAGGCAAGGGCCGCCTCCCCCAGTCCGCCTTTTGGAAGCGCTTGATTAGCTCCACTCCTAACTTCTCCAGGAGGAGATCCGAGAGCCCGACCCTGGGCAGTCCCACGATCTGAGCGGCCAGCATGGTGTCGAAGATCGGATAAGGCTGGATCCCTGTGCATCTCTTCAGGAGCCTGATGTCGTAGTCCGCGCCGTGGAGGACCTTCTCCACACCCGGCTCCTCCAGCAAGGGACGAAGCGGCTCCAGCGTTGGGATGGCCAGGGCGTCGATCAACCAGTCTTCATCGCGACTGGAGAGCTGGACCAGACAGATCCGTTCCTCATAGCGATACAGGGAGTCGGCCTCCAGGTCCATGGCCACGTGCGGCTCCCGCAGGAGGGAGCGCACCGCCCCCTCCAGGTCTCCTACCCTCCGCACCCAGCGATACCCTGGTCCGTGCCTAGGCACCATCTCATGACCCTTCCCGCTGGGGCTCTGGCCTGCCTTGGCCCTGCGACGGCCTGGTCCTCCAACGGCGGTGCATCCAGACCCACTGCCCAGGGTGTTCCCGAACGAACTCCTCCAGTCTCCTCGTATAGAGCGCTGCGAGACGGCGGATCTCCTGCTCCCTGGGGGCCTCCTCCTCCGCGTAAATGGGGGGATCTATGGTGATCATGTGCCGGCCATGCGGCAGTCGGACGTCTCTGGCCAGCAACAGTGGGGCCCCGCTCGCCAGGGCGAGCAAGGCAGGGCCCACAGGGGTGAGGGCTGGTCGCCCGAAGAACTCGACGTAGATCCCCCCCACCCTGCGGACGTCCTGATCCGGCAGGATGCCCAGGAACTGATTCTCCTTGAGACAACGGATCATGGCCCGCATGGAGGAGTCACGATAAATGGTCCTGACACCCATGCGCGATCTTATCC
>CAZOXN010000725.1:0-1821 GCA_964583655.1 uncultured Desulfarculaceae bacterium
TCCACAGAAAAAGGGTGTCCTTGCTGGTGGGATCGGACTGGTGGTGTGGATGACAGGCGACCACCAAGGCGTCCTGTCTCTTGGCCTCCAGGAAGATCCTCTCGTAATCCCACGAGGCGGGAACGAACGTCTTGAGGTCCAGCAGGAGGAGGTGGGCCGACCTGTCCGAGGAGATGTAGTTCTTGCTGATTTCCACCCCAGGCAAGACGAGCATGCCGTACTTGTCCCAGGCCCTTTGGGCCTCCCTCCGGAGGCGCTCCATGTAATCCCCGAACTTTTTTTCCGTCACGCTCAGCCGGAGGAACCGTCCGAGCTTGCCGATGGCGTTGTCTCCATCGACCACGTGGTCCGTGATGGCGATGACGTCGAAACCCGCTTGCCCGAACAGATCTATGACCCTCGGGAGATCCACCGACCCGTCGGAGTGCGTTGTGTGGATATGAAAATCGCAAAGCAACATTGAGGTTAGGATCGACTTCTAAGATGGCAGGACGGTTAAGAGCGGGTGAAATGACGGTGACCGCAACTGGTCACGGGGGACGTTGGTCTATTCCGTCTGTTCCGTCTGTCTCGTCTCAAAAACACACCGGATCGCCAGGTGTTCGGCGCTCGATTCGCAAAAAGATCTAGCCTCGGGGGCGCTTGCCAACCCTCTCGGTCGGCCTCAGCTGGGCTTCAGCCGAGAGGGCTTCCCCCAGGTCCAAATCCTGGAAAATCAAAGCGCCTCCGCCAAGCCGCTCCGAGAAACGCCACCACCCCGTGGTGGCTTACCGGTGACCTTTCAGGATTCGGTGGAACTTCGGATCAGAGTGGAATAATAGGAAGCGGCGGGAGTCCGCTTTCTCTCGAGGGTGGAGAAATCCACGCTGTACAGGCCAAAGCGTTTGTCCATCCCGTGAAGCCACTCGTAGTTGTCAAGGAGGCTCCAGTAGAAATACCCCCGGATGTCCAGTCCGTCCCTGCAACACCGCCTAAGTACCTCGACGTGGTCCCTCAGGAAAGCGATCTTCCTGCGGCTGTCGGTTGTGGCGATGCCGTTCTCGGTGATGATGAGCGGGACGCCCAGGGCGGAGGCCAGTTCCAGGACCTTCCGAAGGCCTCTCGGGTAAATCTCCCAGCCCATGTCCGTGAGGCCGTGGCCCCCCAGATCTCTATGCCTGAGTTCCACGCCCATCCTCCGGAGAGGATTGAAGCGGAGGTGCACCCGCGTGTAATAGTTGACCCCGAAGAAGTCCAAGGTGCCCTGGATGGGGACGGGAAAGGCTATCGGCCTTCGAAAGGGGAATCGGACCATGACCTGCCCGGTTCGAAACGCGTCCAGAATGCAATGGTTGTAAAAGCCCCTCGCCAGGTGTGCGAGCTGGCGGTCGAGCGGGTTCCATCTGCGCCACGGGGCCAGAGCGGCCATGTTGTGGGCCAGCCCCACCTTCGCCCCGGATACCGCCGAATGGATGATGCCGTAGGCCATTCCATGGGCGCGCAAAATGTTGCCCAGGGCGCGAATCGCCAGGCGATGATCGCGTATGCCGGGCGGCATACAGCCTTCCAGATAGCCCCCCAGAAGGAGTATGAGGGGTTCGTTGAAGGTGAGCCAGTAGCGAACTCCATGAAGTGCCGATGCCATCTTCTTGACGTAGCCGAGGAAGGTCTCGGCGCTCCTGTCCTCATGCCAGGAGGATCGCTCGCTGAACCACGCCGGGTGTGTAAAATGATGCAGGGTGACCATGGGCTCGATGCCCAGATCGTTGAGGACGTTCACCACCTCCTGATAGTGTTCGATGGCCTCCTCGCTCCAGACATCCTCCTCGGGCTGGATACGGC
>CAZOXN010000726.1:0-1820 GCA_964583655.1 uncultured Desulfarculaceae bacterium
GGCCTCGGTAATCCCCTCCACCTCCCGCCTGCACATCTTGCCCCACACCCAGATGTCGTGCTCCAGGGCCTTGTCGTTTCCGAATTCCCCTTTGACCGCCAGGTACCAGAAGCCATCCACTGCGATATAAAGCCTCGAGTAGGCCTCAAGCAATCTGACGAGCGTCTCACGCGGATACCTCTCCATGTCATCCTTGTTGCGCGGCATGCGACCCTCCCCTCTCCCTCTGCCTGCACGGTCAAAGGCGACCGGACTTTCTAGCCCGAGCCACTCCTGAGGCCGGATTTCGTACCCTACTACACTACGCAGTGCAATGAAACACCCATGATCCGTACGTCACATCGGTTGCCATGGGATTCTTGATCTGTTAATCTGGCCCGGAACTCAAGCCCAGACGGGGTATCGATGTCCGAACCCTCAGCGACCAGATCCGACCCTCGAGCAGTCCTGATATTCCCGCCGGTCTGGGTCCCGATCATGCCGCACCTGGCCCTGCCGGTGTTGAGTTCGTACCTGAGGCGGGAACGCATCGAGGTAAGCGCCATCGATGCGAACCTTGCCTTCTTCCTGGATTACCTGTTCACCCCGGAGATCCTAGAGAGGTTCGCCAGGCGTCTCCGCTCCATCGTGGAGGAACAGGAAGGACGACCAACAACCCGCTATCCATGGGAACAGATCAGGGGGGAGCTTCCCAATTGGCAGCGAATGATCCTTGAGTCGGACCGGACCCTGGCCCTGTTCAAGAGCAGGGAGGAGTTCTTCAAGCCTGACGAACTCCTTCGGGCCTTGGACCACGTCCATGGGCTCATGCTCCTGTGCAGCCTGGCCTATTGGCCGGGCCGCATATCGTTCAACCATTATCGTAGGGGTGATATCAAAACCATTCAAGACCTTACTGATTTCTGCCTTGATCCAGACAAGAACGTATTCCTCCCCTTCTTCAGGGAACGGCTCCTGCCCGAAGTGCGCCGGCTCTCCCCCACGCTGGTCGGCATATCCATATCCAGCATCCACCAGTTCCTGGCAGCCATGACCCTCGCGAGGCTCCTCCGTCGGGAACTGCCCCATGCACACGTGGTGGTAGGGGGCAAACACATCCTCAGGATCCAGGACAAGCTCCTGCGGTACCCATTCTATTTCCAGGAGTTCTTCCACAGCGCGGTGCTTCACCAGGGGGAGGCCCCATTGGTGGAGCTGTCCAGGGCCATCGCCACGGGATCGAGCCTTCGTCAGGTGCCCAACCTGGTATTCCAGGAGGACGGCGAGGTCATCGCCAGTCCCGTGGGCCCTCCCCTGCCCTTGGACACGTTGCCCGACCCGGACTTCGGTGACCTCCCATGGGGGAAGTATCTGGCCCCCCTGAGATACGCCCCTGTGCGCACCTCCGAGGGGTGCTATTGGGGCAAGTGCACTTTCTGCGCCCGATACGGTCATGAGAGGTCCGATCACCTCCCCCCTGCTAGGGTGCTCGACGCCATGATGGGCCTTCGCGAGACCCATGGTGTCAATCACTTCTCCATGAACGACGACTGCATGCCACCAGGGTATTGGGAAGAGCTCTGTGGCGAGGTCCTCAGGCGCAAGCTGGGCATCTCCCTCCTCATCTGGGCAAAACCGGTGGCCGGGTTCACCCGCAAGAGGCTCCAGCTGATGTCCAGGGCTGGGGTGCGACAGATACGCTGGGGCGTGGAGTCGGCCCACCCCAGGGTCCTGAGGCTCATGCGGAAAGGCACCACGCTCCCCACTGCCCGAAGGGTATTGCTCGACGCAAGCGAGGCTGGCATCTGGAACCATGCATGTTTCATAATGGGGTTCCCCAC
>CAZOXN010000727.1:0-1816 GCA_964583655.1 uncultured Desulfarculaceae bacterium
CTTCAAGACCTTGCCCACCGGGCTCTTAGGGAGCTCCTCGACGAAGACCACGGAGGTGGGCTTCTTGTAGCCAGCAAGCCTATCCTTGCAGAAATCGAGGATCTCCTGCTCCGTGAGCAGCTCGCCTTTCTTGGGGACCACCACGGCCCTTATGGTCTCCCCCCATTTCGGGTCCGGGACCCCTATCACGGAGGCCTCCATCACCTTGGGATGGGCGAAAAGGACATCCTCGACCTCCTTTGGATACACGTTGTATCCCCCCGTGACGATGAGGTCCTTCTTGCGATCCACTATGTAGATGTAGCCCTCCTCGTCCACCCTGGCCAGGTCCCCTGTGAAGAGCCATCCCTCTCGGATCGCCTCGTCGGTGGCATCCTGGTCCTTGTAATAGCATTTCATGACCGTGGGGCCGCGCACGACGATCTCTCCCACCTCCCCGGGACGGACATCCGCTCCTCTCTCATCGACCACCCTTACCTCATGGTACGGCAGGCTCTTGCCGACGCATGCCTCCTTTCGGAAGGCATCCTCGGGTTTCAAAGAGGTGATCGGCCCCGAGCACTCAGTCATTCCGTATGTGTCAAAGATCCCGGCCTTGGGAAAGAGATCCCTCATGCGCCTCTTGGTCTCGGGTGGAAGCACCGCTGCCCCTGACCCCACCAAGAGGACCGAATTCCTGTCGTATTCGTCCAAGGATGGGACCTGGGTCAGGGCGTTCGAGAGGGTCGGGACCAAGCCGAGCATGGTGATCGCATGTTCCTGAATGCTCTTCAGGATCAGCTCCGGCCCCGGGGCCCTGATGATGACGAGGGTGTCCCCCCTGAGGGTGCGGGTCATGAGCCCTATCATCCCGGCGTTGTGAGCGAGGGGAAAGACCTGGAGCACCCGATCCGGGGGTGGCAGATAGCTCGTGGCCTGATTGAGCACCCCCCAGATGAAGTTCCTGTGCGTCACCAGGACACCCTTGGGCCTCCCGGTAGTCCCGGCGGTGTACATGAGGCAGAAATCGTCGTCCTCGCTCAGGGCCAGCCTCGGCTCGTCCTCCTTCCCCCGGGCGATCATCTCCTGGAAGGAGAGGCTTCCGTCAGGGGGCTCCTCCCCGCAGAACACGGCCGCTTCCAACTTGCCCAGCCTGTCCCTGATCGATGCAACGGCATCCCTGAATCCATGGGAATAGATCAGGAACCTCGAATCGGAGTGTTGGAGCATGTAGAGGAAGTCCTCCGGGCGGAGCCGCGGGTTGAGCGGGACCAGGACACCCCCTGCCTTCAGGATGGCGAAGTAGGCCACCACCAGCTCCGGGCTATTGGGAAATAGAGTGGCCACCTTGTCCCCCAGCCGCAGACCGAGATGGATCAGGGCGTTGGAGAGCCTGTTGACCTGGCGGTCAAGCTCCCCGTAAGTGATCTTCCTCCCCTCGCTCACGATGGCCACCTGCTCTGGACTCCTCCTCGCTGTCAAGCTCAGGAAATAACCGAGATGCATCTTCATCTTGCCTTTCCTCCCTTCGCCATTCCCCGGCCCCGCGGGCCCGAACGCTGCCTAGTGCCTCGCTCGCTTCGGTCATCCCTGGGGGACCAAGAGGGCGATGATCCTCCTCATGTCCTTCACCCCATCCATCTCTGCGAGGGCCTCTACGATCTCCTCTTTCCTGGTGGGGGAAAATTCCCGGCGAGAGTACGGGATCAAGGATCTGAACTTGTGGATGATCTGGTCCATGGAGGCGGGATTTCGCCAATCCCCCAGACGGAAGACCACCTCCCTGGCCATGCTCCTCCCGTCCTTCGTGCACACGGTCACCCGAGCGGCACTGACG
>CAZOXN010000728.1:0-1815 GCA_964583655.1 uncultured Desulfarculaceae bacterium
CCACCGTGCTATATTGTTCCACATCGAGGTCCCGCACATGCCCAAGAAGGAGAGGCACTACAGGAAGTTCTTCGACATGCTGGTGGACCTTGAGGGGGAGATGTTCAAGGACGGGTATTACAAGGCCTTCGTCTACCTCTCCGGCCCATGTCGCATCTGCAGCCCGTGTGCGAAGCTGGAAGAAAGACCTTGCAACTTTCCTGGGAGGGCCAGGCCTTGCATGGAGGCATGCGGGATGGACGTGTTCCAGACCGCCCGCAATAACGGCTTCTTCATAAAGACCTTGCGGGAAAAGACCGAGACCCAGAACGAGTACTGCCTGATGCTGGTGGACTGATCAGCGGGGTGCACAGGACAGGGAGAGCTCGCCCCGGGGCTGTGCCTCCCGGGAGGCGGGGCAAGGGAGGAGGCGAAGGATGGATTTCAATTTCACCGATGAGCAGAACATGATCAGGGAGACGACCCGGAGGTTCGTGGAGACAGAGGTCCCCAGGGAACTGGCCAGGGAGATCGACGAGAAGGACGAGTTCCCCCACGAGCTCCTCAAGAAGTTGTGCGACTTGGGCTTCATGGGGCTCAATGTCCCAGTGGAGTACGGGGGCACGGGCGGCAACGTGGTGGACCTGATGATCTTCGACGAGGAGCTTTCCAAGAGGATCCCGGTCCTGGCTTGGGCAACGGGCAATGTCCACCTCTATGGGAACGAGATCATCAAGACCAATGGGAACGAGGAGCAGAAAAAGAGGTTTCTGCCGAGGCTCGCCAAGGGGGAGCTCAAGTTCGCCTACGCCCTGACAGAGCCCAACGCGGGCTCGGATGCGGCTAGCATAAGGACGAGGGCGACATTCAAGGACGGTTACTGGGTGATCAACGGGAGCAAGATGTTCATCACCGGGGCCGGCGTGAGCGACGTGGTGGTGACCAATGCCAGGACGGCCGAGTCGAGGTTCGGGGGGATCACGGACTTCCTCGTGAACACCAAGTCCGAGGGGTTCAGCACCAAGCCCATCAGGGATCTCGGATACCGGGGCTCCAACACGTGCGAGGTCTACTACGATGATGTGAAGGTGCCGCCGGAGGACATCCTGGGAGGCCCGGAGTGTCTCAACCACGGCTGGAAGCAGATGATGAGGCTGCTGAACACGGAGCGGCTCCTCCTTTCGGCCTGTGCGTTGGGGATAGGGCAGGGGGCCTTCGAGTATGCCCTGGCTTACGCCAAGGAGAGGGAGCAGTTCGGACAGCCCATAGGGAGATTCCAGGTGATCCAGCACATGCTGGTGGACATGGCCACGGAGCTCGAGGCCGCGCGGCGTCTGGCCTATTACGCGGCTTGGAGGGACACGGGGGGCATGGACGCGGTCAAGGAGACGTCCATGTCCAAGTACTTCTGCGCGGAGGTGGCCAAGAAGGTCTGCCTGAATGCGGTCCAGATCTTGGGAGGGTACGGCTTCACCATGGAGTACGATGCCCAGAGATATCTCAGGGATGTGCTGGTCCTCTCCATAGGCGGTGGCACCACCCAGATCCAGAAGAACATCATAGGGAGGCAGCTCGGCCTTTAGATGATACACATGGGAAGAGATCCGGTCGTCCATGTGGCTCAGGCGGCGGGGGGAAGAGGGCGCCGTGTACCGTGAAAGGAGGCCGCTCGGCCATGATAAGGGTCATTGAGGATCTTTGTGTGGGGTGCTCCCTGTGCGTGCCGTTTTGTCCTGAGGAGGCCCTCTCCTGCCACGGGGCGGCCGAGGTGAGCGAGGCGTGCACAGAATGCCTCACCTGCTTGGAATACTGCCCCGTGGGGGCCCTGGGGGAGCC
>CAZOXN010000729.1:0-1807 GCA_964583655.1 uncultured Desulfarculaceae bacterium
AGCGTGTGCCATCTCGCGGTGATGTCTCCTTGAATGCAGGCCCGACCGTAGGACATCTCCCGAACGTACTCGTCCAGCTCCACGAAGAACCTCCTGTGCGCATACCTCCTGTCCACCCTGGGCCGGACATCCGGGAAGTCCACCAGGATGACTATGCCCCGGTGGGCCAAGCAACCTGGTGCTTCGGCTCGAGCCCTCTTGGGCTGCCCCTGTGCGTGCCCCCCACTGGGCGCGAGCGTGCAGGCCATGACGCACAGGCCGCCCATTGCCCACGCCGCCCATCTCCTCCTGGACCGTCTGAAACGAGATCTCCCTCTCATCACCTATCCTCCTTCACTCTGCGCAGGAGGCCTGGACCCCCAGATCCTCCGGTGCAACCTCTCTCCCACAAGGCTCGCCACGAGGGCCTGCAGGAGCCACACGACCATGTCGAACCATTCGATCCCGTAGAGTTCCGACAGGTGGGCGTCTTCCTCGATGCGGAAGAACTCCGCTATCTCTCTATTGCGGACGTTTATAGTGGCATCGAGGGAAAGGATCGCCGGAAGCTCGTAGACCCCCAAGAAGGCGAAGATCCCGAACAGGGCATAGAAATTCCTCTTGCTTCGCGGGTTTTGGATCGTGGGGCCGAAAAAGGCGAAGAAGGCCAAGCCGACCAGGACCGCCTTCATGAGGTAATCGAAGGCAATGGTAACCCCGAGGATGATCATCGGTCGGCCTCTTCCCCTGATGGGCATCGCCTCCAGGGAACAAGGTGTCGGCCTTGCCTCGCCGCTGCTGGGGGATGAGGAGCCAGAGGGCCATCAAGAGACGGCCTCTTCAACGTTCATCTCGCCAAAGAGGCCCTCAATCTCTCGAAGTGCGCTCGAAGCTGCGCAGGGAGCCTGTCCCCGAACGTGGCGTAGAATCCTTCTACCTCCTCGATCTCCCGCTTCCAGTGTGCCTCGTTGACCTCGAAGAGACCCTCCATCGTCTCCATGGAGATGGAAAGTCCGCCCAAGTCCAAGTCTTGGATGTGGGGCAGGAGGCCTATGGGGGTCTCTCTCGCCTGGAGGCGGCCCTTGACCCTTTCCACAATCCACTTGATGACCCGGGAGTTCTCCCTGAACCCTGGCCAGATGAACTTTCCCGCCGCGTCCTTCTTGAACCAATTGACGGAGAACATCTTTGGTGGATCGGAAAGCCGTTTCCCCATGCTGAGCCAGTGAGAGAAATAGTCTGCCATGTTGTAACCCGTGAAAGGGAGCATGGCCATGGGGTCCCGCCTCACCACGCCCACCTGGCCTATGGCCGCCGTAGTGGTCTCGGAGCCGTTGGTCGATGCCTTGAAGACCCCATGCTCCCAATCGAAGGCCTCGCACACCAGGGGGATGGTGTCCGATCTCCTCCCCCCGAAGATGATGGCCGAGACTGGAACGCCGGCGGGGTTGTCGAACTGATCCGAGAGGGTGGGGCAGTTGTAGAGCGATACAGTGAATCGCGAATTGGGATGGGCCACGAACTTGCTGGTTGCAGGATCGTACGGGTTCCCCTGCCAGTCCAGGACCCTGGCAGGGGGCTCCTCGCTCAGACCCTCCCACCACGGGGCGTTGGTCTCCAGGTCCAGTCCGGTGTTGGTGAAGAGGGTGGGATACCAGCGATCGTTTTCCAGGGTCTTCATCATGTTAGGGTTGGTCTTGTAGGAGGTGCCAGGGGCCACCCCGAAGAAGCCCAACTCCGGGTTTATGGCATAGAGCCTCCCATCCGGGCCGATGTTGATCCAGGCGATGTCGTCTCCCAGGGTGTGCACCTTGTAACCATCCAGGAC
>CAZOXN010000730.1:0-1807 GCA_964583655.1 uncultured Desulfarculaceae bacterium
CCCCTGTCCCACCTGGACGAGATCTCCCTGGAGATGGTGAAGCGGGCCTTCCGCAGGCTGCGCTCAGAGGGAAGGACCATCCTGGTGATGGAGCACAGGGTTCAACCGCTCCTCGATGAGGTAGACCGCTGCGTCATCATGGAACAGGGAAGGGTCTCCTTCGATGGGGCCCCCGCAGAGGCCAGGGAGGAACTGTCACGCCGCGGGCTCATCCCTGTGTATCCCAGGAGGTTCCCCGCAGACATCTCCCACCGATCGGCGGTCTTGGAGGTGAAGGACCTCCACTGCAGGCTGGGCGGCCAAGAGGTCCTGAAGGGCGTCTGCTTCCAGCTCCACGAGGGGGAGACCCTGGCCATCTTGGGCCCCAATGGGGCTGGAAAGAGCACCCTGATCCGGCACCTCAACGGCCTGCTTCGTCCTGACCAAGGCAAGGTCTTGCTTCGGGGCGAGCCCCTGGCCCGCAGGGACCCGTCTGAGCTGGCCACCCAGGTGGGGATCGTCTTTCAGAACCCCAACGATCAGTTCTTCTGCCCCACGGTGAGGGAGGAGATCCTGGCGGGCCCCATCTCCAGGGAGTCCGCCTCTTCGGGAAGGCTGGCTGAGGTGTGCCGTTCCCTGGGCCTGAGCGACCTCCTGGATCGCTCCCCTTACAGGCTTAGCGAAGGGGAGAAGCGCAGGGTCGCCATGGCCTCTGTCCTGGCCATGGGATCCAGGATATTGGTGTTGGATGAGCCCACTGCAGGACAGGATGGCCGCTCCCGAATGGAGATGGCCAGGGTCATGGCCCGGTTGCAGGCCGAGGGGATGAGCGTGCTCCTTGTCACCCATGACCGGGCCTTTGCCCAGGCAGTGGCCGACCGGTGCCTGGAGATGGAAGAGGGCACCATTAGACAAGACGAGCCCTCCCAGCGCAAGCTGGCAGGATACGGCACATGAGGGGGTCTTGCACTTTGAGCGCCCTGGACCCACGAATCAGATTGACCCTGGGGCTCCTGATCATGGCCATGGTGCTCTCCACCGGGAGGTCATGGCTCCTGGCCTCAGAGCTGGCAGGCTTGTCCGTCGGGGTGCTTGTCCTGGGCATGGTCGAGCCATTTCTCAGATCCCTCAGGGTGTCCGGGCCAATGGTCGCCATGGTCTTCGTGGTAGGGGTGGCCGCCTTTCCCCTGGAGCAGGCCATCGAGATGGCCCTTCGTTTCCAGGCGCTTCTCACGGCCTCATACTTGCTTTTCAAGTCCCTCACCGCAGAGGAACTGGGAGGTGCCATGCGCAGGCTTGGTGTGCCCTACCCTTCATCGTGGTCACGGCCATGCGCTATGTCCCGCTCATGGGCCGAAGGATCCAGGCCATCATGGAGGCCCAGCGATCGAGGGGAATAGACCTCAGGCCCAGGATCAGGAACCTGGGAAACCTCTCCGCCCTCCTCGTGCCCATCCTCTTGCACTCCTTCAGGCTCGCCGAGGACCTGGCCATGGCCATGGAGGCAAGGGGCTTCTCCAGGCCGGGGAGGAGCTTGAGGGGGAGATGGAAGGTCCCGTTATGGCAGTACGGCCTCGTCCTTGTCTTCGCGGCCATGGTGGCCGCAGTGGCATGGATGGGTTAGGGCAGGCGGCCTCGGCTGAGCTTCGGCACAATCCGCCTGTGGCGGATCCCAGGTGCAAGTCCTGGAAGACCAAGACGCCGGCCAAGCCGCTCCGAGAAACGCCTCCGCCCCTTGATCCCTTACGCCTTCTTCGTGCGAAGGGAGGTGCGTGATCCACCCGGGAGATCCTGACCATTACCTTGGGAAAAGGACCCTGATAGTGGG
>CAZOXN010000731.1:0-1806 GCA_964583655.1 uncultured Desulfarculaceae bacterium
ATGGATCCTGGAGCGAAGCGCATCGATTATATTCGTCATGATGCCCCCTGCGGACCCCCGGAGGACTGCGTCCGCGAGCCTATCGTAGGGGGTAGGTTCCCTGTTGACGATCACCAGTTTTGCCCCTGTCTGCTTGGCCACTATGGGCATGGAGGCAGCGGGCTGCACCACCAGGGAGGATCCAATGACGAAACAGAGGTCGCACTCCTCACACCTCCTGAAGGCCTCGGCCGTCTCCCTCTCGGGCATGGCCTGCCCGAAGGCGATGGTGTCGTCCTTCAGGATCCCTTTGCACTCGTCGCATCGCGGGACCTTCACCCCTCCGTCGATCATCCCCTGCACCACCTCCCGCGTGTAACGCTTGCCGCACTTCAGGCACGTGACCGTTCGAAAGGTTCCGTGCACCTCGATGACCTTCTCCGGCGAATTGCCGGCCATCTGGTGTAGCCCGTCTACGTTTTGGGTGATCACGCATTCCAGCTTCCCCATCCTCTCCAGCTCGGCTATGGCCTCATGGGCCCGGTTCGGTTTGACATCCCTCAGGGAGTGGTAGAACTCGCTTCCGAGTCTCCAATACTGCTCCCTTGCCTCCTCGCTGGAGACAAAACGCTGGTACGTGAAATCATCCGGGTCGTACTTCTCCCAGATCCCGCCCGCACTCCTGAAATCGGGGATCCCGCTCTCGGTGCTGACACCGGCCCCTGTGAAGACCACCACCCTCTTCGCAGCTAGGATCCACTCCACGACGTCCCTAACAGCATCCTCCATCACCTGTCTCCTCTCGTTTCTCAGATGATCGTCATCCTCCCCATCTCCTCCTGATCTCCTCGTCCACCAGGAAGACACAGTCCGGGCCTACCTCGTACCTCGCCTGGAGCTCATACGCCTGCCTTTCCATGGGAATGGCGTAGTAATCGAACCCGTTGGCAGCCCATCCCCTCACATACTCCTCCACGAATCGCTCGGTCCCCAGGATCTCGCACTGCACCACGTGGACCATCTCGTGGAACAACAAAGAGACCCATCCCGGGCCACGGGGCGCCACGGACTGGCGGATCACCACGGTGTCCACAAAGGTGATCCCCACCATGAACCTGAAATCGATGGGATCCACGCCCCTGCTCTCCCTGAGGATGGAGAGGAACCCTGGGCCCTCGATGGCGGGTGAGGTCTTGATCCTGACCGTCCCCAGAGACGCCTCGTCGAAGAAACCGGCCAACCGGGCCTTCTCCCACTCCAGCAGGGGACGGGCATCCGGCCGGTGCGCATCCCTCTGGGCCTTGACCCAACGGATGCCTTCTTGACAGAGGATCCCTGCGAGATCGTCAGGCTCCAAGGCCCGTCCCCTCTTTCCCCGTGAAGACGACCAAGACGCAGATGTCAGGGCTGTGGCATACAGCATGACCGTCTCCCCCTTGCATGTCAATCTCTCGGTGCGAGGTCTCGGGTAACCATCAGTCTCATGTTTATCCAGTGGTGGGGGTGTAACTCAGCGATTGTGTGTCTTCTCCCTTGACACGGAGACAGGGGCTTTCGTATGCTAACCCCCTCGAAAGGTCGCTTCGCGGATCCTTTTGTCTCGCAGGAGGGAGAGATGAGCGCATGGAGGATTGCTTCGGCGTTGTTGGCGGCTGCCGTCCTGGTCTCAGCAGGCGTTTGGCCCGTCCTGGCACAGGGGGTCAAGATCGGTTTCCCCGGTCCCATCACCGGACCTGTCCAGTTCCTGGGGCAGCACATGAAGTGGGGGGCCGAGCTCGCGGCGGAGGAGGTCAACCAGGCCGGCGGGGTCCTGGGCCAGCCCATCAG
>CAZOXN010000732.1:0-1806 GCA_964583655.1 uncultured Desulfarculaceae bacterium
CCTGAGCATGAGAATCCCACCCCTCCGGGAGCGTGCGGAGGACATCCCCTCCCTTGCATACCATATCCTGGAGAAACTGAGGAGGCGCATGGAGACAGAAGTCAGGTCGATATCCTCAGATGCGATGGGCCTCTTCCTGCGCTACCACTGGGGCGGGAACGTTAGGGAGTTGGAGAACGTTCTCGAAAGGGCCATCAATGTCGCTACTGGCGATGCAATAGGAGTGGATGAGATCCCCAGATCGCTGGTAGCTGCTGTAACCAGCGGCAAGCTGGCGAGCTATGCCAAAACCATGCTCAAAGCAGAGAGGGACAACGCGGAGATCCAATGTATCAGGATGGCACTCGAGCGAGCTGGAGGCAACAAGGTAGCGGCGGCCAAGATCCTTGGCATTCATAGGACTAATTTGTATCAAAAAATAAAAAAACATCACATGACATAAGGGATTGTGGTGCAGCTGATCCTCTACATGTAGCGAAAGTAATACACATACGTCACTCGGTTCCTCCCTCGAAGCTCGAACCCTTGTCGCGTTCCTTCCTGTGTATTCGCTTAACTTCACCCGTGTATCCTGCACACCGTTCTGTGAGGGAAGAACGAGATGGCGTTGCGGGTATCACCCACACTAATTGGTTGTTTCTGTTATATCTTCGCTTGGTTGTGCCTGTGTTGGGGGTAGTTGGCACCCTTGTTGCGATACAAGTTCGAGACCTTACTGGGACTTGGGCCGTGGAAACTGAAATCGCCATCGTCGGAGTCGGGCAGACATCTTACTGCTTGGAGAACAGCCATCAGAGCGCAAACGAGATGGTGCTGGGTGCTGTGGAGGCCGCCCTCGCCGACGCCTCCATGGAGCTGGGGGAGATGGATGCTGCGGTGACTTCATGCATTGACCTCTGGGATGGTCGAACGGCTTCGAACTTCTACCTTACCGAAGTGGTTGGCTCTGTGATGAAGCCAGAGACCCGGGTCGCTGCAGATGGCTCTTTCGCCGTGCTCCATGCCGCCCTCACCCTCCTTAGCGGTGCTTACACTAGTGTCTTGGTGGTGTCGTCCTGCAGGGGAAGCGAGGCCGACCATGAGACCATCTCCAACTGGGTCTTCGACCCCATCTATCAGCAACCTCTCGGACTGGATTACCTCTCTGCGGCGGGCCTGCAGGCGGACTACTATATGGATCAGTTCGGTGTGAGTCTGAACTCGTGCGCACAGGTGGTAGTGAAGAATCGTAGGAACGGAGCCTTGAATCCCAGGGCAATGCTGCGCAGGCCGGTGAGCCTCGAGGAAGTGGCTCATTCGGGGGTCAGGTCCTATCCCATCAGGGCCATGGATGTCGCTCCGACCGGAGATGGGGCATGTGCCCTCGTTATGGTTCGAGGAGAGCTCGTAAACAAGGCCATTCATCGGCCGGTCTGGATCCAGGGTATGGCCAGTGCCTTGGGGGCGCACTATCTTGGAGACCGAGTCCTCAGCGAGGATGTCGCCCTCAGTATGGCAGCCGCAAGGGCGTACCGTATGGCTGGCGTGCGAGAGCCTTCCCAGGAAATAGGTGTCGTGGAACTCTCCGAGTATTATTCCTACCAGGAGCTGATGTGGTCCGAGTCCCTGGGCCTTTGCCCCCCAGGAAAGGGCGCCGATCTGCTCCTCTCCGGGGAGACGCAGATCCAAGGAAAGATTCCAGTAAATCCATCAGGCGGGCTATTGTCGGGGTGCCCGTACGTGGTCGCAGGAATGGCGAGGGTGGCCGAATGCGCCCTCCAACTCAGAAACGAAGCAGGTGGGTGCCAGGTACCCCATGTCTCGAAG
>CAZOXN010000733.1:0-1804 GCA_964583655.1 uncultured Desulfarculaceae bacterium
ACCGGGCACCTCCTAGGGGCCGCGGGCGCACTGGAACTGATCTTCACCTGCCTCGCCATATGCGAGGGAGTCATCCCCCCCACCATCAACTACGAGAGCCCGGACCCCGAATGCGACCTGGATTACGTGCCCAATCAAGCGCGAACAGCCCGAGTCAGGACGGCCATGTCCAATTCCTTCGGGTTCGGCGGGACCAATGCCTGCCTCGTCGTAAGGGCCTACGATGGCCTATAGTGGCCCGATGCCCGGGACCCCAGGGAGCACAGAACACAAGATGAACCTCAAGGCCCTCCTGCTCCTCAGCATGGGGCACCTGATAACCGACATCAATCAGGGAGGTCTTCCAGTCCTTCTCCCCTTCATCAAGGACTCCCTGGACCTGAGTTACACCGCTGCGGGCGCGATCATCATGACCAGCAACCTCACCTCCTCCACCATTCAACCCCTCTTCGGATATCTCTCCGATCGTTGGGGGGCCTCCTGGCTACTGCCCACCGGGGTGCTCATGGCATGCCTCGGTTTCAGTCTGGTGGGTCTCGCCCCCACCTACCCCTTGATCCTGGTGGCGGTCCTGATCAGCGGCCTCGGGGTGGCCAGCTTCCACCCAGAGGGGTTCAAGGCCGCGCAGTCCTTCACCGGTGCACGAAAGGCCACTGGGATGTCTTTCTTCTCTGTGGGCGGCAACCTGGGCTTCGGGCTAGGGCCGATCCTGGCCATCGCCGCCTATACGTGGATCGGTCTCAAGGGCACCACCCTCTTCTGCATCCCTGGACTGGCTGCTGGGGGGGTGCTGATGGCTGCCCTACCTTGGCTGTCAGCCCCGCAACGTCGTGGGAACTGTGCAAGACAGAAGGGGGAGGCCAACCCTGTCACGGGTTCCGCCAGTAGACCGTGGGGGGCCCTATCACTGTTGATCCTTGCGGTCACCGTGCGGTCATGGGTACAGATGGGCCTGGTGGCCTTTGTCCCGTTCTACTTCGTCAACGTGCTCAAGGGTGACCCCCTCTTCGTGGGGAAGCTCCTGACTGGCTTCCTCATAGCAGGGGCAGTGGGGACCATGGTGGGGGCACCCATCGCCGACCGCTTGGGGCACAAGCGCTTCTTCATAACCACCATGCTACTGCTCGTACCCCTCCTCACGCTCTTCCTCCACTCGCGAGGGGCCTGGCTCTTCTGGACCCTATGCCTAGCTGGCGGTGTGCTCGTCTCCACGTTTTCGGTCACCGTGGTCATGGCACAGCAGATGCTCCCCGACCGTCTGGGCATGGCATCGGGACTCATGGTCGGCTTCGCTATCGGGGCCGGGGGGATAGGGGCCACTGTCCTGGGTTCGGTGGCCGACATCTGGGGTGTGCTCAAGGTGCTTCAGGTAACCTCGTTCTTGCCCGCCCTGGCGGCCCTCATGGCGCTGCTGATCCCGTATCCCCCACGCTTAGCACACCCCACGAAGGAAGATTGAGGCGCAGATGACCTCGGCACCTCACGGGCAAGGGACCTGCCCCCTTTGCCGATCGACGGATAGAGCGCCTTTCATCACCGGCTTCGACCGTCTCTACCCGCGACCGGAGAATTATGAATACGTGATGTGTGCGAGCTGTGGCTTGATCTGCATCTCCCCGATGCCGGCCCCCGAGACCATTGCCTCCTATTACGGAGAGGACTACGATCCGCATGGCGGGGTCACGAGGACCGAGGTGGAGAGGCGACTCTCCAGGCCCTTCAATCGTTTTCTGATACGTCATCGCCTCCACGCCGGTGCCCGCCCTTCCTCGGCCGGGAGGTTCCTCCTCGCCCCCATGGCAAG
>CAZOXN010000734.1:0-1803 GCA_964583655.1 uncultured Desulfarculaceae bacterium
TCGTGGAGGATTTCCCGGTCACTGCCTACGGAAAGATCCAGAAATTCAAGCTTCGCCAAATGGCAACCGCGGAACTGGGTCTAGGGAAGTAGGGGCGCACGCGCCATGCGCCCCAAACCCCAGCCCCAGGCTCACTTCGCCTTCAGCCACTTGTCCGAGACCGGCACCCACGTCTCTCCCTGGTGCTTCACCAGGAGGCACATGTCAGGTGCGGCATGGCTGGTCGAGGTGTAGGTGATGGGCGGGAACACCCCGGTCTCGAAATCCTTCAGGGTCTCCAGGGCCTTGATGAGCCCCCCCCTGGTCAGATCCTTGGCCGCCTCGGCCCTCTTGAGCCCCTCCACCAGCACCTTGGCGAATCCGTAGCCCCAAAGCGTGTTGAAATCCAGGTCGGCCTTGGGTTGGTATTTCTGGATGGCGCTTCTGAACTCCACGGAGCCGGGGAAGTCCCCGTCAGGCGTGTAGCTGATCTCTACCCCGTAGACCTCACCGGGGAATTCCAGGGATGGGCCGGCGAACTTGATGATGTCCTTCTGGACAGACCCGGACATATTCACCCACTTGGGCTTCCAGCCGAGCTTGTGCGCCTCCTTCAGGACCGCGGCCCCGTAAGGTGCGATCCCGTGGTTGATGACGTAATCCGGGTTGAGCGATTTCAACTTCAAGACAGGTGAGCTGAAATCCTTGGCCCCCCTCTGGTACGTGACGACCCCCACAGGCTCGATACCGTATTTCTTGCACTGGTGCAAGAAGCCATCGCGCCCCTCGCTGCCGAAGTCGTCGTCCTGGCATATGATGGCGATGCGTGCCTTAGGGTCTTTGCTCACTATGAAGTCCACACAGACTCTGGCCTGATCGAAATAGGCCCCCATCTGGTTGAAGATATATCGCTTCAGGGGCTCGGCGAGGGCCCTGGATTGGGCCGAGGCGCTCACCAGCGGGACCTGCCTCGCCTCCAAGAGGGTATTCAGGGCGAGGGTGGGTGTAGTGCCCACGGAGTTGATGATGCAAAAGACGTTGTCGCGGTCAAGGAGAAGCTTGCCGGCCGCGAGATGCTTGGCAGGATCGTACCCGCCGTCCTCGGCCACCACCTTGATCTTCCTCTTGTAGATACCGTCGTCGTAAGCCTTCTGTATGAAGGCCAACTGCCCGTAGTTCTGCTGGGCGAGGGAATAGACCACTGGCCCCGAAAGGTCCAGGATCGACCCTACGGTGACGCTGTCCCCTGTGACACCAGGGGCCTGGGCCAGGACCGCCGATGGGACGATACACAGCGACACCACACAGAAGAAAACCGGCAAGAGCCTCTCTCTCATGACACCCTCCTTTCACGCTCCGTTTCAGTTGTCGGACCTGCCTCGGCCCTTATCTGCCCCATTATCTTCGAAAAACGAGATTTGGCAATAGCATTGAGATCGACGGTAGGTAGGTCACGAGAACCAGACAGATCAGCATGGCCAATACGAAAGGGAGAACTGCCCTCGAGATCTCCACGATGGAATGCCTGGTCACGGAGCTCGCCACGAACAGGTTGAACCCAACAGGAGGGGTGAGAAAACCGATCTCGAGGTTGAGGATCATGATTATCCCGAAGTGAATCAAGTCGATCCTGTATCCGACCAGGATGGGGTAGAAGATGGGCCCGAAGATCAGTATCGCAGAGGCGATGTCCAAGAAGCACCCAACGGCCAAGAGCAGGAGGTTTACCCCAACCAGAAACATCCATGGTTCTGTCAGGAGCCCGAGGATGTGATGGGCCATCCTGTGGGGTATCTGCTGGCTGGTCAGGAGCCAGGAAAAGGT
>CAZOXN010000735.1:0-1798 GCA_964583655.1 uncultured Desulfarculaceae bacterium
CCTGGCCTCCTGGAGGCGATCGGCATAGCGCCTCTCGTCCCTGAACTCCAGAGGATCCAGGGAGGAGAGCCCTGTGAAAAGCTCCTGAAACCCGTCCTTGTCAACGGTCCACTTGATCCTCTGATCAACGGAAATGCGGTGATGGTATGAACACTTGGGACAGACCCAGAGGAGCCGTTCTACCTCCGGCCGGTAGGTGATCTCTTTGCAGAAAGGACACTCCAGCCAAAGCGTCTCCTCTGGCCCTCGCCCTCTGCCTCTGTCTCGGTGAAAAAGGGACACTGGTGGTCTCCTCTGCTGGGCCGCTCAAGAACCAGGGGAGAGGTCCGTGACACAAGAAAAGGCAAGGGATTCCCTCGCCACGATCCAAGGAGGGCCAAAGTGGAAGGCTCATGTCCCCTGTTGGGACGCAGTGGCTTGCCCTTTCTTTCCTTTTCCTTCGGGGGCCTTGGACTGCCTCCTGCGAGCCGTACCCCTCTTCGTCCCCTTCTTCCTCTGGGCGCCGGTGGCCTCCGTGACCGGCACGAGCTCCACCAGTGACATCATGGCCCCATCCCCACGACGAGGGCCAACCTTGATGATCCTCGTATAACCGCCTTGCACTCGACGGTATCTGTCCGCCAGTTCCGAGAAGAGCTTGCGGGTCACGGAGGCGCCACGCACGAAGGAAGCGGCGCGCCTCCGCGCGTGAAGATCTCCCCGTTTCCCCAGGGTGATCATCCGCTCCACCAAACCCCTGAGTTCCTTGGCCTTGGCATCGGTGGTCCTGATTCGCTCGTGCAACAGAAGGGAGGAGGCCATGTTGCGCAACATAGCCATACGATGACTCGTAGTCCTGCCCAGCTTTCGACCTGCGACTCTGTGCCTCATGATCTCCTCACTCCTCGGGGGCTCAACCTTCGCCTTCCTCTTTGGCGGCCTCTTCCCTCTCCTTCTTCTCGCGGAAATACCTATCGGGATCGAAGTTATCCAGCCTCATCCCCAGGGAAAGCCCCATCTCGCTCAAGATCTCCTTGATCTCGTTCAGAGACTTGCGACCGAAGTTCTTGGTCTTCAACATCTCACCTTCTGTCTTCTGCACCAGTTCACCAATGAGCCTTATGTTGGCGTTCTTCAGACAGTTGGCGGAGCGTACCGAGAGCTCCAGTTCATCCACTGTGCGGTACAGGTTCTCGTTCAACTCGTTCGGGAGCACTATCACACGATCCGATTCCTCGTCTTCAACACCCTCCTGCGTCTGGACGAAGATGCTCAGCTGATCCCTCAGGATGCGCGCAGCGATGGAAACTGCCTCCTCGGGTCGGATGGAGCCGTCCGTATGCACCTCCATGGTCAGCCGATCGTAGTCCGTGATCTGGCCAACACGGGCATTAGTCACGGTGTAAGACACCTTCCGAATGGGGGAGAATATCGCGTCTATGGGTATGGTACCCACCGGATCCGACTCCTCCTTGTTCCTCTCTGCGGGTACATATCCTCGCCCCCTCTTCACCTTCATCTCGATCTTGAGATGTCCTTCTTTGTTCAGGGTGGCCAGGTGCACCTCCGGATTGAGTATCTCCACGTGTCCGTCTGTGACGATGTCACCCGCCTTCACCTCGCCAGCCTTCGCCTTGTCGATCCTGATGGTCCTCGGTTGATCCCCGTGAAGCTTTACCCGCACGGTCTTGAGGTTCAAGACGATGTCGCTCACGTCCTCGTACACGCCAGGAAGAGCGCTGAACTCGTGAGGGGCCCCCTCGATCAAAGCCGACACGATGGCCGCGCCTTGAATCGAGGAAAGCAGGATCCTCCTGAG